>JAHZES010000004.1:0-25387 GCA_019421725.1 Clostridiales bacterium
ACCGGTTGCTCCGAACTGCCGTTGAATAATTCCTTCAGGCTGCAAAAAGGCTCCTTTTCTGTTTGAAAATCCATACGGGCACTCTCCTTTTCCGGTTTCTGTTTATTCTTATGCGCCGCATTACAACGATATTCCGTTCCGTTAATTTTTTGTCTGTGTGCGCCAGAGCGTGCTTCGGCAATAACTGTACTTTCATTGTACTTTGCAAACTACCCGGTTCTGTGTTATACTGAAAGCGTTTTAGTCCCCCGTTATGGGAGAAATATTTAAAGAGGGGTGCAACCTTGTATCGAATTTTGATTGTAGAGGACGATCAGACCATTGCACAGGCGCTGCAGAAGCATTTGGAGGCTTGGGGACATTGCGCGCGATGTGTACAGGATTTTCATAACGTAGTGGCTGAATTCACTGATTTTGACCCCCAACTGATGCTGCTTGATATCACTTTGCCGTTTTTTAACGGTTTTCATTGGTGCGAAGAAATTCGAAAATTTTCCAAAATACCCATCATGTTTCTTTCTTCCGCATCCGATAACATGAACATTATTATGGCCATTACACAAGGCGGCGACGACTTTATTGCAAAACCATTCGATTTAACGGTTCTTGCCGCAAAGGTTCAGGCGCTGCTCCGCAGAAGTTATGATTTTTCCGGTCAAAGCAATCTGATGCATTGCCGAGATGCAATTTTAAATCTAAGCGAAGCAACTTTGCTGCACGGAGAAGAAAAAATCGAATTGACGCGAAATGAGCTGAAAATTCTACAGGTGTTGTTTGAAAACAGCGGGCACGTTGTTTCCCGGGAAACGATGATGACCACTCTTTGGGAAACCGATTGTTTTGTTGATGACAATACGTTAACGGTCAATATCGCACGCTTAAGACGAAAGCTGAATGATATCGGCCTGAAGGAACTGATCGCAACAAAAAAAGGTATCGGCTACCAGGTTTAATTTAAAAAAGGAAGAACCGACAAATAATTGCCGGTTCTTCCTTTTTCCGCTGTTTATTCATCCTGCTCGCTTTTTTTGATTCCGAAAAGCAGGCGGAGAATGCCGTTCATCATTTTCGGGCTTTTGACCACAACAATTTTCATATAAAAGGCCTCCCTGCAAAGTAATTTGATCAACTGCTTTTATTTAGCAACCAGCAAAACTCCAAAACAGCCAAATGAAATGGCAATCAGAACGGTTGCGGCGCCCGAAGACAAAACAAGCGCCGTTATCATACCTGCCGCAAAGGCAAGAGCGCATTTTCCACAGCAGCGCACCTGTTCACAGCGAAGTTTAGGGGCACAAAACATTGTTTTCGCCTCTCTTTCTTGCAAAACAGAGCAGAAAAAACTCCGGTATATCATCATATACCGTAGAGGCAAAAAGCGTTACTTTTTTTCTAAAATGATCAGCAGGATTCCATCTTCCACCGCAATCCAGGCAGAATCCGAAACAATACGGTTGCTGACACCGAGAGGAAAATCCGCCTGTAAACAGAGGGAACGCAGCGGGTAAAGCACACCCTCTCCACTGACCACCGCCTGCCGGCAGCCTATCGGGAAAAGTGACAACCCGTCTCCGCATCTGTGATTTAATACGATGCGACCCTTTCCTATCACCTGCGCGGCACAGTTACCGTCAATCAGAGTTCCTCTGGCATTATGGCTCTGCAGGTAACACAAAGCAGTAAGATTGGCATAAGTATGGTCCAATCGGCCACCGGCACAATTCAGCAATAAAAAATCGCGATATCCGCGTGCCAAAGCGATTTTGATCGCGGCCATGGTATCGGTATCGTCCTTTTCCACCGGCAGTGTCACATGCTCCCGTTCTGCCAGTTGCTCCGTATTTTCCAGCGAATCATAATCTCCGACCGTCAAATTGGGCTGAATGCCGCTGTTCAGTGCATAAGACAATCCTCCGTCGGCACAAATTACAAAATCTTCCGGCAAAATCAAATCTGCCTGCCATTGAGGATTCGGCGCAGCGCCAATGATAACGCAGCGCTGCACAGGAGAATTGCAATTTAAGTTTTCCATTCCTTAACATCCTTCACTTCTTCATAAAGAGCACAGTAACTCTGGTGGCGCGAAGCAGCAATTTCGCCGCGTTGAACCGCATTCAGCACCGAACATCCGTGTTCACGGCGATGTGTGCAGGAAGCAAATTTGCATTGCGTCAAATACGGAGCAAATTCACGAAAGCAAAATTCCAGATTTTCTTTTTTTATCTTTTCGCAGCGGTCGATATCAAGAGAAGAAAAACCCGGCGTATCTGCCACAAATCCTCCGCCCGGCACAGCAAAGAGCTCCACCTGGCGCGTAGTATGCCGTCCTCGCCCCAATTTTTTACTAATATCTCCAGTCTCTTGCTGTAGCATCGGCAGCAGCCGGTTCAGCAAAGTTGATTTCCCGACGCCGGAATTACCGGTAAAGGCACTTTGGCAGCCCTGCAAAAGATTCAGCAGCTCGGCTGTTCCAGGGCTTTCCGGTGAAACCGAGAGAACACGAATTCCGGCATTGCGATAAATCTGTTCTGCGTCTTTCACGGCCCGCAAATCGGTCTTTGTAAAAACGACTACAGGCTCAATTCCTTTATCCTCCGCAATCGCAACCATTTTATCGATAAGGAACAGGTTTAAATTGGGTTCCACAGAAGACGCAACAATAAACAATCTGTCAAGATTTGCCACTGGCGGGCGGATCAGACTGTTTTTTCGTTCCAAAATGGACTCTATCATACCCTGTTCCGGAACATCTCCGGTTGAAACCAGAACACGGTCTCCAACTAAAGGCGTTTTCTTTTCTTTCCGAAAAATCCCCCGGGCCTTGCATTCAAGTACCATATCTTCGGAAAGAACATAATAAAACCCGCCGATTCCTTTTAAGATAACTCCTGAACTCTGCATGAATAGCTCCTTTTAAAACGGAAAGGCTGCAGCAAAGCACATTCTCTGCCGCAGCCTGTTTGAATGGAAATTTAGTCGCTGCTTTCGCTTTCTTCCTCTGAGTTTTCCGGCGGCGACGATGACGAAACATCCTCAACATAACCGTAGTCACGGACAAGAGATGCTGTTTTTTCCTGGAAATTGACCATCCATTGCTGATAGTCCTTTCCGTTCAGTCGCACCATTACGGTCACCTCGGTATCTGTACCGGTCAGCGAAATGGACGTGGAGCCCGTCAGCGACGGATCAAGGTTTTTATCCTGCGACTGAACCTGTTCCCCATTTGCCCACACAGTCAACGCCAAAGAAGTGCTGGCAGTCTTTTTCGGCAATGTGACATTGAACGTCACCGTATTTTCCACCGGAGCCGGAGGATTACCGCTGCTGATCGTCAATTCAATAGAGTCTCCTTCATTTACGGAAACTCCGTAAGCGGGATCCTGTCCAATGACTTCGTTCTTCGGGCGCTCGCTATCCACAACCTTGGGCGTAGAAACCTTAAGATTATTTTTCAAAATTTCATTCTTCGCATCTTCAAACGATTTTCCAAGGTAGTTGCCGACCACTACGGTTTTTTCTTCGGCACCCTTACTCACAAACAACGTGATTTTTGTGTTGGCCGTCACCATAGAACCTCCGGCCGGCGAAATTTCCACAACATAGCCGGAAGCCGTATCGTCGCTGAACACCTGAACAATGGAGCTGCCAAGATTTTGCTCAGTCAAAAGCGCCGTCGCCTCCGATACCTGCATTCCAATCAGGGTCTCCGGTACCTGAACCTGTTCTCCGCTGTGATTGACATACAGCGTAACATCCGAACCCTTTTTCACCTTCTTCACATTACCTGTCGGTTCCTGCTTCATAATCTGGTCGATTTCTGCATTTTCATAGACATCATACTTGACAATAAAATTGAAGCTGTCTTGATACTGTTCCTGAACGTCCGGCAACATCTGCCCGATAAAATTGGGCAAAAAAATCTCTTCGCTTTCATTCTGTGTCGGCAGGTTTCTGAAAAACAAAAACACACCAAAAACAATGGCGAAAAGCAAAAGCGCCGAGGTTACACCGGTAATGATCGGAATTGCGGTTGCCTTTTTACGCTGCTCAATCAAATCAACCGCGCCTTCTGTTTCCTCAGAAGCTTTTCCCCTTACTTTTTCGATCGCGTCAATATACTTCGTTGGCTTCTCGTCGATAAAGTACTGATACTGAAAACGGATGCTGGGATCCTGCCGGAAAGCGTTAATATCACGAATCATTTCGGCAGCGGATCCATAGCGCTGCTCCGGATCCTTCTTCATCGCCTTCAGAGTAATCTCCTCCAGCCCCTCCGGAATCTCCGGATTGATGGAACGCGGCGGTTTTGCTTCCGACTGCATCTGCATAATAGCCACCGAAACCGCATTTTCAGCCTCAAACGGCAATTTTCCGGTCAGCATTTCATACAGCATGACGCCGACAGAATAAACATCCGACTTTTCGTCGGTAACAGCGCCGCGAGCCTGCTCCGGCGCAATATAATGAACCGAACCGATGGCTTTGTCGGTCATGGTTCTGGAATCACTGCGCGAAAATCTTGCGATCCCAAAATCGGTAACCTTAATCGTTCCATCCTTCAGCAGCATAATGTTCTGCGGCTTAATATCTCTGTGAATAATTCCTTTTTCATGTGCGTGCTGCAGTGCGTATAAAATCTGCAGCGTAAAATGAACGGCTTCTTTCCAACGAATTACATGCTGCTGACTAATGTATTCCTTCAGCGTAATTCCGTCAATGTATTCCATAACGATATACTGCAGGCGATCCCCAAAGCTGACGTCATATACCTTAACGATGTTTGGATGCGAAAGCATTGCAATAGCGCGCGATTCATTGCGGAAACGGCGCAAAAACTCCTGATTGCCAAGATATTCATCGCGCAGGATCTTAATACTGACTACACGGTCTTCCACACGGTCGTATGCCTTATAGACGATTGCCATGCCGCCGACACCGATGACTTCACGAATATCATAGCGGTCGTCCAGTCGTTTTCCAACATACCTATCCATTTTCACTGCCTCCTGTAGGTTCATTCACCGATATCACAACCACGGTAATGTTATCGCTTCCTCCATCCTCATTTGCTAAAGCAATCAGTCCTTCTGCCAATTCATTCGGCAGAAAGCGCTTTGCCGCTGCACAGATCTGGTCGTTGCTCAGGTGGTTGGAAAGCCCATCGGAACACAGCAAAATCAAATCGCCGGACTGCAGTTGCCAGTCGGACACATCCACTTCGACCTCGCGCTGAACACCGATTGCCCGTGTAATAATATGCTTTTGCGGATGCCGCTGCGCCTGCTGTTCCGAAATCTCTCCGGAATCCACCATGGCCTGGACGATCGTATGGTCATGTGTCAGCTGCTGAACAGACCCTTCTCGCAAAAGCAGAGCGCGGCTATCGCCTACATGCACCACAAAGAGGTGCTGCCGCTACACCAACGCCAGCACAGCCGTTGTGCCCATACCCTTTAGTCCTTCGTTTTTTCGTGATTCCTCATACACCGCAAGATTGGCGTTAAACAGGGCTGTGGTCAGCATCTGGATAGCTGATTTGTCGCTCATCTCAGAATGATAAGCTTTTTGCAGCTGATCCTGCAGAACTTTAACGCAAAGCTCGCTTGCAATGTTTCCGCCGTTTACTCCACCCATACCGTCACACACTGCCGCGCAAAGAACATTGGGCTCCGGCTCCATTGAAAACATCGCATCCTGATTGGAAGACCGAATCTTACCCGTATCGGTTTTCATGTAAACTTTCATTAACATGCCCATTCCTTTCAGACGTCCTGGCTTTTAAAGTGAATTCAGACGCAACGGACTATCTGTTTGTTCAAGACGTTTCTGCCTAAGCTGGCCGCAGGAAGCATTAATGTCCGCGCCTAATGTGCGGCGAACCGTCACAGCAATGCCTCTGCGGGACAATATATCTGAAAAACGCTCCAGTCGTTCCCGACTGCTGCGTTTGTATTGATTCTCTTTAACTTCGTTCACAGGAATCAAATTCACATGACAGAGCGTTCCACTAAGCTTTTCTGCCAATTCTCTTGCACAGGCATCACTGTCGTTCACACCGGAAATCATCGCATATTCAAAAGAGATCCTTCGCCCGGTTGCCTGTTCATACTTCCGGCAGGCTGTCAGAAGCTCCTGCATACTCCAACGGCGGGCAATCGGCATCGTCTTTTGGCGAATCCCATCATTCGGCGCATGCAGAGAAACCGAAAGCGTCAGCTGTAGTTTCTCCTGCATCAAATCATAAATACGATCCACCCCGCCACAGGTAGAAAGCGAAATGTGCCGCATGCCAATATTCAAACCCTTTTCCGCTGAAACAAGATGCAAAAAACGCAGAACGGCATCATAATTGTCCAGCGGTTCACCCATGCCCATCAGCACAATATTGGAAATACAAATATTCTTATCCCGTTCAATCGCCTGAATCTGTGCCAGCATTTCGGAAGCAGTCAAATTCCGCCGAAAGCCCCCCAGCCCTGTGGCACAGAAGGTGCAGCCCATTTTACAACCGACCTGGGAAGAAATGCAGACCGAGTAGCCATGATGATAATGCATCAGAACCGATTCAATGGTTTCCCCGTCGATTAATTCGAAGAGATATTTTGAAGTATCGTCCAACGAAGAGTCCCAACGCTGAATCTTTTTGGCGCAGCGAAGCTCGAACACTTCCTTCATCTTCTCACGCAGTTCTTTGGGAAGATTGGTCATTTCGTCAAAGCTTTCTACACCCTTTTGCTGCAGCCATGTGACGATTTGGTCGGCACGGTAGGACGGTTCACCCAGTTGAGCGACTGCAGCGCGAACCTCTTCCTCCGTCGCAGAACGGATATCTGTCACCTGTGTCCACCTCCCGACTGTTCTCATTGCTTATTCTGATCCATTTTTCGCCGGAAATTCTTTCCGAAAGGCCGCAAAGAAAAAACCGTCCGTATGATGTATGTGAGGCATCAGCGTAATCTGGTATTCCGGTTCATTTACTGCCCGGCCGACCCTCGGCGGCAAGAACAGCGCCATCGGAGAAAAATCCGGATGCTCATTCAAAAAACGCAATACGACCGCATCGTTCTCCGCCGGATTCAGCGTACAGGTCGAATAAAACAGAACGCCTCCCGGGCGAACCATTCGCGACGACTGCACCAAAATACAATACTGCACCGAAGGCAGATTGTCAAGTGTTTCCGGTGATTTCAGCCGGATTTCCGGCTTTCTGCGCAGAATGCCCAAACCGGAGCATGGAACATCGCACAAAACACGATCATATATCGGTGCTGCATCACCGGTTTCGGCGTTTCTTTCTGCCGCACGGATGTTCCGGAGTCCCAAACGCTTCGCTCCCTGCTGAATCAACTGCACCCGTGCCGGGTAAAGATCGAACGCATCCACACTCCCTGTGCCAAGCATCTGTTCGGCAACGGTAAATGTTTTGCCGCCGGGCGCCGAACACACGTCAGCAATCCTCTCTCCGGGTTTTGCTCCGAATGCATAACAAAGCAGCTGAGAAGCTGCATCCTGCACATGAAACCACCCATTCCGGAATGCATTCAGTCTCTCAATTGAACCGGTCGATGTCAAATCCATCGCATTTGAAACAACCGGATTGTCAACTGCCGAAACGTGTTCCTCGGACAACGCTTCCGCCAAGGCACGTATGGTACATTTCTGCGTGTTTACACGCACGGTAAGCGGCGGGCGCCCAAAAGAAGCTTTTAAAAGCCCCTCACAGCACTCCCTGCCGTAAGCATGCGCCCACAGCCTAACCAGCCACTGCGGCGCTGAGTAGCGCGTTCCAAGATATGTTTTCCAGTTTTTTGTGGGAGGAAATTCTATCTGTCGACCGTTTGTGTCGATTGCATGCAGAACAGCGTTCGTAAAGCCCGCTGCTCCGGCCTTGCCAAAACTCTTCACACAGTTTACCGTTTCGTTAATCGCAGCAGAAGACGGAACCCTATCCAGATAAATCAATTGATAAGCTCCCAAACGCAATGCATTACGCACCAGCGGCTCCATTGTGTGCAACCGCCGGTTTGAAAAATGTGCAATGATATAATCCAATGTGATCTGACGTTCCAAAACGCCATAAACCAAGGAGCTGGCAAAGGCCTTGTCCTTCGCAGCCAAATTCAATTCCTTCAACGTGCTGTTTAACAGCAAATTGGAATATCCCTGCTGCTCATTTACCCGAAGCAAAATTTTCAGCGCAGCATACCGCGCATTCGGCTGGCTCATCGGTCATTATTCCTCCGGCCGAAAATCATCAGCAGACGCAGCAGACTGAGAACAGCCGTAAACGCCGAAGCGAGATACGTCATTGCCGCTGCACGCAGAACACGCTTTGCCCCTTCAAGCTCGTTCTGAGAAAGCATTCCGGATTCCTCAATTGCAGCCAAGGCGCGTGAGCTGGCATTGAATTCTACAGGCAAAGTGACAAGCTCAAAGAAAACAGCCGTTGAATACAGAATAATACCTGCGGTCACAATAAAATCAAACTGCACCGGCAGCAGCATTCCTAAAATAATCATTGGCATGGCAAGCTGTGAACCGATGCGCGCCACCGGAATAATCGCAGCTCTTAATTTCATGGGAGCATACCCCACCGCATGCTGTACGGCATGCCCTGCCTCATGCGCCGCCACACCCACGGCAGCTACGCTGGCAACATCATAAACAGAGTCTGAGAGACGGATTACACTGCTTCTGGGGTCAAAATGATCGGTAAGATTTCCTCTGACATGCTCCAGACAGACATTTGTAATTCCATTATTTCTCAATACTGTTGCAGCAGCATTAGCTCCGGTCAATCCCTGCGCATTTCTTACGTTAGAATACCTGGAGAAAGTCGATTTTACACTGGCCTGTGCCCAAAAAGTCAGAATCAACGCAGGCAGCATGAAAATAAAATAATTCCAATTATAATAATAGAATCCCATAACTGATCACCTCTTGAGAATTGGCAGTTATTATCCCAGCAGCGTGCCAACTTCCATGCGGTGTCCCCGCAGGAAATCGGAAACATGCATTTTTTTCCCGCCTTCATACTGAAGCTCCGTCAGTTCCAAGGCTGTTTGCCCTCCGCAGGCAATGACCAGAGGCAACTCTGAGATGATCTCTCCCGGTTTTCCTGCATGATCCGCTGCCAGACGCGAGTCATGAATTTTTAACCGCTTGCCTGCAAATACCGTTTCCGCGCCCGGCCACGGGGTCAGCCCACGAATCTGGTTATGGATTTGCCATGCCGACTTTGTCCAGTCGATCGGCGAAAGTTCCCGGGTCAACATCGGTGCATAGCAGGATTGCGAATCATCCTGTTTGCTTCGTGTCAGCTTTCCCTCTTGCAGCAGCGAAACCGTTTCTGAACAGAGGTCTGCACCCATCAGGGACAGCCTGTCATGCAGCTGCTTTGCCGTTTCGTTTTCCCCGATCGGAGTTTCCGCTTTTTGAAGAATATCGCCGGTGTCCAATCCAATATCCATAAACATTGTTGTCACACCGGTAACGGTTTCTCCGTTGATGACAGACCACTGTATCGGTGCTGCGCCGCGATACTTCGGGAGAAGCGACGCATGAACATTGATGCATCCGTATTGTGGAAGTTCCAATACCGCCTGGGGAAGAATTCTTCCGTATGCGACCACAACGATCAGCTCCGGGGCAAGTTTCTTTAATTGCTCAAGGGCTTCCGGTGTTTTCATGCTTTGCGGCTGAAAGACCGGAATTGCATGCTCCATTGCAGCCACCTTTACAGGCGTCGGCTGCAGCGCATTGCTTCGGCCGCGCGCTTTATCCGGCTGCGTAAATACGCCGCAGATTTGGTGGCCGTCATGCAGAAGACGAAGCAAAGTAGGCACTGCAAAATCCGGCGTTCCCATAAATACAGTCTTCATTGCATATCATCACTTTCTCTGATTTTAACAAGGCGCGGATTTCATCGGTTATTCTTCCGAATCCGGCTCTACATATTCCACAACATGGCTGCGAAACAGAATTCCATCAAGGTGATCAAGCTCATGACAAAATGCACGGGCAAGCAAATCCTGACCGGTGTATTCATGATAAATTCCCAGACGGTCCTGTGCGCGCACTTTGACCCATAACGGCCGCTTGGTAATCCCCCAGATCCCCGGACAGGAAAGGCACCCTTCCATCTCCTGCTGTGTGCCGTGTTTTTCAATAATCTGCGGGTTTACCAGTTCAATTGGCCCCTCTCCAGCATCAATCACGACAACGCGGCGCAGGATCCCGACTTGCGGTGCAGCTAATCCAACACCGTTCGCTTCGTACATCGTCTCCAGCATATCGTCAATCAACTCGGCCAACTTTCGGTCAAATTTTTCGACTGTACGGCATTTTTTCAGGAGAATGTCGTCCCCTTCTTTTACGATATTGCGAATTGCCATAGTACCTCAGTTCCTTCCGTAAACCATTATAGTATATTGTCTGGATTCATATCAACATATGCCGTAACTCCGTTAAATTTCTTACTTTGCCCGTGCAGAACCAGCAGCCGCGCCAGCATCTGACGAAAGCGGGCGCTCCCACGGCATTTAATCAGAAGCTTATAGCGAAATTTCTGATTAACACGAAGAATGGCAGCCGGCGAAGGGCCGATCACCCTCAACGGAAGTTCGGGATACTCCGCTGCCGCAAGGGTTTTAAATGCACTTAAAAAGGAATCCGCAGCTTCTTTGACCGGCGACTCTGCAGTGCCGACAAAACCCACGACACAAAGGTCTGCAAACGGAGGATAAAGCATTGCCCGCCTTACTTCAATTTCGCCACGGTAAAATGCGTCGTAATCCTGCTGTGCCGCCATACGAATTACCGGGCTTTGCGGTGTCATGGTCTGAATCAGCGCTTTTCCGCCGACAGCGCCGCGCCCGGCACGCCCAACCACCTGTGTCAGCAATGAAAACGCCCGTTCATAACTGCGAAAATCATCTCCGTACAGCTCCTGATCGGCAGAAAGAACACCTACAAGTGTTACATTGGGAAAGTCCAGTCCTTTTGCAACCATCTGCGTACCAATCAGAATATCATACTTTCCGGCCGAAAACTGCTTCAGCTTTTCCTCGTGCGAAAAACGTGCCATAGTGGTATCCGCATCCATCCGGAGCACACGTGCCTGCGGGAAAAGCTCTCCCAACTCCTCTTCCGCGCGCTGAGTGCCAACACCACCGTACCGTATTGCCGGTTCGCCGCAATAGGGGCATTTTTCCGGCAGCGGGACCGAATGGCCGCAGTAATGGCACATCAGCCGATGATTTGCCGTATGGTAGGTCATTGAAATACTGCAATTAGGGCAGGTAAGTACTTTCTGACAGGCGCTGCAAGAAACAAATGTATGATAACCACGCCGGTTCAGCAGCAGGATCGACTGGTGCTTCTCCTTCAAATTACGGGTCAATTCTTCAACCAACCGCGTACTGAAGGTTCCGAACCTTCCCGCGTTTTCTGCCATGTCGACGATTTCGACCTGCGGGAGCCGTGCATTTCCATACCGATTTTTCAACACATTACAGCCGTAACGGCCATTCTGCGCATAATAGAAACTTTCCACCGACGGTGTTGCCGAAGCGAGAAGCAACAGTGCGTGATGATATTGGCACCGAAAACGTGCAATCTCTTTTGCATGAAAACGTGGCGATGATTCGGATTTGTAAGTCTGTTCCTGCTCCTCGTCCATCACGATCAGTCCTATGGACCGAAACGGCGCGAAAACAGCGGAACGCGTTCCAATCGCAATTTTCGCCTCACCGCGGAAAACACGCATCCATTCATCTTTACGTTCTCCCAGAGAAAGCGCACTGTGAAACACCGCGATCTGTGACCCGAAGCACCGGCGAAACAAACCGATCAACTGCGGTGTCAAAGAAATTTCCGGAACCATCAGAATCACGTTGTCGCCACGGCGAACCGTCTCATTGATCAGACGAAGAAATACCGAAGTTTTACCGCTTCCTGTAACACCGTAAAGCAACGAAATCCCGCCGCCGGTTCTCTGTTTTTGCAAAAGTGCAGCAAAGGCTTTTTCCTGCTCCTGTGTCAGTTCAACCGCGGAAGGGTCGCTGCGAACTTCCGGCTCGGATGAATACCGGCTCCGGCTGACAGCCGCCTCGTAGAATTCAACAATTCCCTTTTTTTCTAATGTTCGCAGTACGGAGGATGTTACTCCGCAAAAGTAACAAATTTCTTTATAAGCAGCGGAACCGACTTCCTGCAGCAATCCTACAACAGCCTTCTGTCTGGCGGTCATCTTTTCCGGAAAAGGCCGTTCGGTTAAGCGGACCATACGCATTGAAGCATCGCCGATCTGCTGCACCGCCGTTTGCGAACGTATTAAAACCCCTTTTTGGGACAACCGAAGGAGCGTTTTTCTGCAGGATTCCGTCGGCATCCCAAGACGGGCTGCAATTTTATCCTCCGGCAGAAGCCCCGCATTCTTTTTCAAAAAAATTACGATCTGCCGCTCTTCTGCCGACAAAGCTTCCAATTCTTTTTCAGGAAAATCCGCCGCTGCATAACAGTCCTTCATTTTTAAATTGATTCCAGCAGGAAGCATTAACCGCGCGGCTTCAAAAATTGTACAAAATGTTGTTTCTTTCATCCACAACGCCAATCGAAGCATTTCCGGGCTCAGAAACGGCTGTTCATCAGGCAGGTCGCTCACCGGCTTTAATGATTCTCCCGTTCCTTCCGAGCAGGAAAGAACAATCCCCTGTCGCTGGCGATCTCCACGGCCAAAGGGTACCAACACCCGGCAGCCCGGGCAGACACGCTTTTTTAAATTTTCCGGAACGACATAATCAAACGGCTTATCAAAGTGATAGGCCGTTTGATCTACCGCTACCTGCACAATGGGAACCATCTTCATCTGTGCCTTCCATTTGCTTTGGTGTTAATATTCATCTGAAGAATCGTCTTCAGACGACTCTTCTAAAGCGCAGCCATGTTCACTCGCTTTTTCCGGAGAGTCCTCTTCGTCCCCATCATCAGACTCCGGCGGCTCGACGATCGCATACTCTTTGTCCAAAAACTCATCTCCCGCAAGACCGACCGGTTTTTCGACGAGAAGATCTCCATTCTGTTCTGCCTCTTCTACAATCTGGCGGGCACGCTTTGCAATGCCGATCACGAGAGCATAACGGCTCGGCACATTTTCAATTGCACTGTCAACAATCGGTTTTAACATAATCTGAATCAGTCCCTTTCCAATCAAATCATAACTTCATTGCGTGCGGCACGGCAATGCTCGGCGCGCAGGATGGCTTTCATATCATCAACAGCCGTTTTCAGTTCTCCGTTTACCACTACATAATCATACTGTGCGGCAAAGGCCAGCTCCTCTTTTGCCTTGGCCAGCCGTTTTAAAATAGTTTCTTCATCCTCGGTCTTTCGCCTGCGCAGACGGTTTTCCAAAACCTCCATAGAGGGCGGCAGAATAAAAACCGTGACACACTCAGGGAATTTCTGCTTGATTTGCAGCGCGCCCTGCACTTCAATTTCCAGAATGACATCTTTTCCGTTCTTCATAGCGTCTTCAACCGGTCTGCGCGGTGTACCGTAATAATTACCGCAGTAACAGGCATGCTCAAGCATGCCTCCGTCAGCAATTATCTGTTCAAACTGCTTTTTGCTCAAAAAGAGATAATTGACACCATTCTGTTCCCCTTCGCGGGGAGCTCGAGTTGTAGCAGAAACCGAAAGCATCACTGAAGATTCCTGTTCCAAAACGTCATGTAAAATCGTCCCCTTGCCAGAGCCGGACGGCCCGGAAAACACGATCAGCAAACCTTTATTCTTCATCCTCACCGTACTCCTCGTCAACATCATCCTCGTCTCGGTCATTCAGTCTGTTTGCCACGGTTTCAGGTTGCACTGCAGAAAGAATCACATGGTCGCTGTCAGTCACGATCACTGCGCGGGTCCTTCGGCCATATGTTGCATCAATTAATGAACCGCGTTCCTTAGCATCCTGTACAATCCGCTTTATTGGAGCCGATTCTGGACTGACGATGGCAACAAGACGATTAGCCGAAACCATATTGCCGAACCCAATATTAATCAGTTTCATCGCTTTGCCCTCCGTTTATTCAAGGTTCTGAATCTGCTCACGGATTTTCTCAATTTCTGCTTTCATTTCAATTACCATATGTGCAATCGAAGCATCCTGGGCCTTTGAACCGATCGTATTTGCTTCCCTGTTTAATTCCTGTACGACAAAATCGAGCTTGCGGCCAATCCCTGTGCCGGATTCCAGCATTTGAGTCATTTCGGCGAAATGGCTGCGCAAACGAACCGTTTCCTCAGCAACAGCAATTCTGTCCGCAAAAATAGCCGCTTCTGTAAGGATCCGCTGCTCGTCCAACGGCGCTTCCCCGATCAGTTCATGAATATGCGTCACCAGACGCTCCTTATACTCAACAACAGTTTTTGGGGAACGTTTTTCGATTTCCTCCACATTTCCAAGCAAAACTTTCATACGGGATTCCACATCCGCACGCAGTCTGGCGCCTTCAGCCTCACGCATTGCTATAAAGTGATCCACAGCCTCGCGCAAAACCGGACGGACCGCAGCCCAAACCGCATCTTCATTTTCCGGCGCCCGGTGAATTGTCAGCACATCCGGATAGCGGGCAATTACCGATGCCGATAAATCATCCTTTAAACCGTACTGCTCTGCAATTTTTCGCAAAGCCTGAACATACCCCGATGCCAGCGATTCGTTTACCGTTACGTCTGCGCTGGAGGAGTCCACCGTCTGGATCTCTACAAAAACATCGATTTTTCCTCTGCACACTCTGCCCTGCAGGTAAGACTTGATGTTATCCTCCAAAAATCCATAGCCCCGTGTGATCCGCGAGGAAAACTCATAGTAGCGGTGATTGACCGACTTGATCTCAATGGTAACATCCATACCCTGAACCGTTTGCTGCGCACGCCCGTAACCGGTCATACTTTTTATCATTTTCTTCAACCCGATTCTGTTAAGATAATTTTCTTTTTTTATTGTACCAGTTTTCGTGGAAACATGTCAACCAAAAAAACAAATATTTGTTCTGTTTGCACATATATTTCTTTATTTTATTAGGCAATATAAGTAATTGAGCACCTGCCAATGCAAAAAACAAAGCCCCCCATAAACGGAAGGCTTTGCGTACATTATGAAGCGGACTCAATCAGACCGGATGGACCTTTTCCTTCATGTCAAGATGCTCGCCGTCAATACCGTATTTTTTGTTGCGGCGCTCTTCAAAGAATTTTTTCGAAACCTGCGGGAACTGCGCATAGGAAAGAACATCCTCATCCTGCTCAATAAATTCGGAAATTTCTCCGCGCAGCTTTTCCAACTCCGGTTCCAACAGGTCAGCAGGACGGCATTCAATCGGCTCTTCGTCGCCGATAATTTTTTTGCGGAATTCAGGGTCAATTTTAATAGGCGTCTGGCCGTACTGACCGCGCACCAGACCCTTGAACTCATTGGTGCACATTTTGTAGCGTTCCCCTGTAATGACGTTGAACACTGCCTGGGTTCCTACGATCTGAGAAGACGGAGTAACAAGCGGCGGATATCCGGCGTCAGCGCGCACACGCGGAACCTCCTGCATAACTTCGTCAAGCTTATCCAGCTTTCCGGCTTCCTTCAACTGAGAAGCCAGATTGGAAAGCATACCGCCGGGCACCTGGTAAATCAACGCCTTTGTATCTGTCGCAAGCATATCCGTCGAAAGCAGGCCCCGTTTGATATAGTCGCGGCGAAGCTCCATAAAATATGCACGGATCTCTGCAAACTGCGTCAGATCCAAGCCCGTATCATACTCTGTTCCCTGCAGCGCAGCAACCATGGATTCCGTCGGAGCATGGGAAGTGCCCAGTGCCAACGGAGACATTGCCGTGTCAATAATATCGGCACCGGCCTCTATTCCCTTAAGCAGGCACATGCAAGCCAAACCGGAAGTATAATGAGTATGCAGCTGAATCGGAATGCTGACCGTTTCCTTAAGGGCCTTCACCAGCTCATATGTCGCGGTCGGGGTCAGCAAAGCCGCCATATCCTTAATGCAGATAGAGTTTGCGCCAAGGTCTTCAAGCTGTTTGGCATACCGGGTATAATATTCGGTGGTAAAAACCGGCCCCGTAGTATAGGAAATTGCTGCCTGAACATGAGCCTTTTCTTTTACAGCGGCCTTAATGGAGGTCTGCAGATTGCGAATGTCATTCAAAGCATCGAAAATCCGGATGATATCGATACCATTTGCAACGGATTTCTGAACAAAGTATTCAACGACATCATCGGCATAGTGACGATATCCCAACATATTCTGACCGCGAAACAGCATTTGAAGCTTTGTGTTGGGGCATTTCTCACGCAAAAGACGCAGACGATCCCACGGATCTTCATGCAAGAAACGCAGGCAGCTGTCAAACGTGGCGCCGCCCCAGCATTCCAGAGAATGAAAGCCGATCTTATCAAGCTGCGGCAAAATAGGCTCCATTTCCGCAGTAGACATTCTTGTCGCAAGAAGAGACTGATGTGCATCGCGGAGCACAGTCTCTGTAATCAGAACTTTTTTAGCCATTCTTTATGACCATTCCTTTCTTGCAGGATTCACAGCATGGAACAGCACAAATTCCTTTCTGTATTCCTGAAAACGAGTTCGAAACGGGTGCTTCTTACTGGAGAGAAACAAGCGGTGTGCCAGAGTCTACGCTCTGCCCCTTGCTGACGTGAATTCCGGCGACAACACCGTCATGCGGCGCCATAATCTCATTCTCCATCTTCATGGCCTCCAGAATAACCAACACGTCTCCTTCGGAAACGGACTGACCTACCGTAACGTCTACGCTGACAATCGTGCCGGGCATCGGAGAATTAATGGTCTCGGCATCCGCTGCAGGAGCCGGAGCTGCCGCAGGGGCAGGCGCAGGAGCGGGAGCGGAAACCGGAGCAGCCGCAGGCGCTGCTGCAGGAGCGGGAGCAGAAACCGGAGCAGCCGCAGATGCTGCTGCAGGAGCAGGAACCGAAGCCGCAGGAACGCCTGCTCCTGTTTCTTCCACCTGAACATCATAGGAAACGCCGTTAACGGTAATTTTAAGATTTTTCATGATATTACTCTTCCTTTCGTAGCGGGCGCAACGCCCCGGTTTTTATAGCTGAATATTAGAGTGTTTCTTGGGAAGCCGACTCACGCGTTTGCCTGCAAGCATATCAAACGCGTTGATGAGACAGGCTCTGGTCTCTGCCGGAACAATCACATCATCAATGAAGCCCGCTTCAGCCGCAGCAAGCGGTGACGCTTCTGTATCCATGTAATTACGAACAATTTCCTCACGCTGGGTTTTGGGATCCGTCATGGCAGCAAGCTGTTCCTCACAGAGAATGGCAACTGCAGCTTTGGGTTCCAACGCAGAAATTACCGCGCTGGGCCATGCGACGGTCAGGTCGGCATTCGCCGCACGGCCAGCCATCGCAATAAACGCAGAACCGTAAGCAGTGCCCGTTATAACGGAAATTTTTACCGTAGTGGCTTCCGCATATGCGTGCGCAAGCATGGACGCTTCTCTAAGAGATGCAAAACCGGTGCTGTTGACCAACGTTACGACCGGAATCGCAAAAGCGTCGCAAAAACGGACAAATCGGGAAATCTTTTCGCATGCGGCAGCATCGATCGCACCGGAATCCGTAGCAACTACCCCGCAAACGGAACCGCCGACGGTAGCCATTTCACAGACCGCACCCGTACCGAAATCCTTAAGCAATTCAATCGCGCTGCCTGCGTCTACGACGGCCGCAACAATTTCTGAAGCGACGGCTGCAGAACAGTCAGCATCCAACTTGGCTGCGGCTGCATTTAAAAGCGCCGCACCGTTCTCCGGCTCTGAAAACTCGCACATCAAAGGAGTTTCCAAGTTATTAGAGGGCAGCATGGAAACAAAATTACGCGCTAAGACAACTGCATCCTCGCCGTTTTCGGCAATCAGGTGCGCTGCGCCGGACTTTGCGGCTTCCTCCGCACTTTCGTCGCTGCCGTTTACTGCTACGCCAAAGACCGCATCCTTTGCCATAATTACAAAATCCGCGCCTGCCGCAATCATAGCCGAAGTACCCACGCAAGTTCCTGCAATTACAGAAATCTGCGGGACAACACCCGAAAGATTGTTGCTCTGCAGCAGCAGATCTCCGTAAGCGGCCAGCATTTCATTGCCTTCCTTCAGGCGGCCGCCGTTGGAATCAAAAATTCCGACAACAGGCGCTCCTGTTTTGACAGCAAGATCGTAAACCTTTTTGATTTTGGCTGCCTGCGCCTTCGACATTGCACCCCCGGCGATCTCGCTGTTCTGTGAGAACGCGTACACAGGGTTGCCGTTAACCGAACCAAAACCGGCTACGACCTCGGCCTGTCCCTTTCCGGATTTTGCAAGGCTGTCGATCTCGACAAAGGTTCCCTCGTCAAACAGCGCCAAAATCCGTTTTTTTGCCGGAGCATTGTCCTGCGCTGCATGCGATTTCTGAACCAGTTCGAGCTTTGTATCCATACTCATTCCAGTTCCTCCGTTTCTTTGTGGGTAATAATTAATAAAAAAATCGAAATTAGAATTATTATATTACATTGTGAGAAATATAACAAGTCCTTTAAATTTCATTTTTCAGTTTTGGCATCCCGCACATTTATGTATCAATTTTTGCAATTTAATTGTGTAAATTCCAACTGAATCCTTTTCAAATTTTAACTCAGGCAAAAAGGATTCCAGCGACGCCTCTTCACAACTGATCTCTGGAATGTAGCGGTTCAGCGCATAAGAGGCCGCGGAACGGATCATCAACTCTGCAAGCAGTTTTTCTTCCTCGCTCATCGCCTCTCCTGCCGCTCGGCCGGTCAACTGCATCTGCGGAATAACTAGCCGATTTTCTTCCTCCCGTACGGAAAACCATCCAATTTCTTTTCCTGCCTCAACAGCAGAATAAATACAGCTGAACTCTCTGCACACCGGGTGCGTCTTACAAAATTTATCTTTTTCCTTTTCCGGGACCGGCAGCACAGATATCATAATGACCATTCCTTTCTTTCTGATAACGCTTACGGCTCGGATGCGTCGTTTTTAGCGGCGGTTGTGAGGGATGAGACTTCTTGCGAGGTCAATTCTCTCCAATCTCCGGGTTTCAGCATTCCCATTTTCACATTACCGATCGCCGTCCGCTTTAAGCGTGCAACCTCAAGACCAAGCGCCTCGCACATTTTACGGATCTGTCGATTGCGGCCCTCGTAAAGATTGATTTCCAATACTACACGTCCCGGCTCCCGAGTAAGGATCCTGACATCGGCAGGCGCAGTCCGATAGCCATCGATGACCATGCCCGTCATCAACGCGGTAATCTGATCTTCCGTAATGTCCGGCCGGACCGTCACCCGATAGGTCTTGCCAATATGCCGCGACGGATGCATCATTTTCTGCGCAAATTCACCGTCATTAGTGAAAAAAAGCAGTCCTTCCGACTCGCGATCCAATCGGCCGACCGGATAAATGCGCGCACCAACATTCTGCACCAATTCTGCCACGCACTTTCGACCCATTTCGTCACTCATCGTCGTTACATAACCGCGCGGCTTATGCAGCATGATGTAGATCATTTTTTTCTGCGCAACCACACGGCGTCCGTGAACCGAGACCTTGTCTCTGGACGGGTCTACCTTATCCCCCACCTGAACGGGTTTTCCGTTAACGCGTACCGCGCCGGCAGCGATCATTTCCTCTGCTTTTCTCCGAGATGCGATCCCGCAATCTGCGAGAAACTTCTGCAGACGTACTTCCTGTTTCAAACAGCATCCACCATACCTTCCAAATTATTTTCCTATTCCAAATAAATTGCGAAAGAACTCGCCGACTTTTTCAAACCAACTACGCTTTCTTTCTACAAAATCAATTTTTTCACCTGTAACCAGCGAAAGCTCCGCGACTGTTTCTCCGTCAAGCGTATAAACCAGACGCCCCGCGACCTGACCGGGAAGCGTAGGAGCATACAGAAACGGTTCTGTTTCCAAACGCATTTGAATATCAGCCGCGCGTCCCGCCGGGATTACTGCCTCCACAGGCGGCGCCTCTTTTAGAACCGTGCGGCATTCTTTCCCCGTTCCAACCACCGGCACTGTGATCTGCATACCGGATTCGGCAAAAACTACACGTTCTATCTGCCCAAATCCGTATTCCATCATCTTCTTGTGATCGTTCCAATCATCGGGGTCATTCAACGTTACCGCCACTAATTGGATGCCGTCCCGTTCACAGCTGCTGACGAGACAGCGTCCGCTCTTTTTGGTAAAGCCCGTCTTGATACCGTTGCAGCCGGACAATTCCAACAGCAGCCGATTATGGTTATAAAAAGTTCTTCGAATCTCCGGCTCTGTAAAATCGACCGTCATGCTTTTCTGTGAAACAATCGCAGAAAAATCCGGACAACGCATGGCGGCACACCCCAATACCGCCATATCAAATGCAGTGGTATAATGTTCTTCGTCATCCAGGCCTGACGGCGTGACAAAATGCGTATTTTTCATACCGAGACTTTTCGCATACTCGTTCATTTTTTCAGCAAACGCCTTTTGGGAACCCGCCAACGTAATGGCAATTGCATTGGCAGCATCATTACCCGATTCCAGCAGTAACCCAATCACCAGAGCGCGCAATGTCAGTCTTTCTCCTGCTTTCAGATAAATAGACGAGCCCTCTACTTCAATCATTTCCTGCGTAATTTCAACCACGTCATCCAACCGCTCAGACTGAACCGCGATCAGCGCCGTCATAATTTTTGTTGTACTTGCCATTGATCGTCGTTCTTCGCTGTTCTTTGCGAAAAGAACCCTGTTGCTCTGCGTCTCCATTAAAACTGCTGAAAAAGCACAGACATCCGGCTGTTCTGCTCCAGCAGCCGGAAAATTCAAAAGCAACGCACTCGCCATTAATATGGCTGTCAGTAAGGAAATGATCCGATTCATGTTGTCTACACCTGCCTCACCCATTCATATGCATAAGCAGGTGAAAAAACAATTAATTCGCAAGTTTTTCATTAATCTCGGCAGCTGCCTGTTCGGCAATTTTGTCCGATTCTTCATCCGCAGTCGTCGGATCCTTTTTTCGGTTCTTCACAAATCCGCTGATCTTATCTACCGCTTCCGGAACCATTTCTACGATGCGATCCGCCGTCGTTACAGGAGGATTGACCGGCAGCAGCTTAACTGCTCCTCCGCTAATCGTCAAAAAAGCGATAGGAGCAATGGTCACTCCCGCTCCGCCCCCGCCGCCGAACAGCTCTCGCGTCGTTGTTTTTGAGGGCAGGTCGGAACCGCCGGCCGCAAATCCGTAAGTCACTTTTGAAACCGGAATTACCGTGACGTCTCCTGCCTGAATCGGCGTACCGATAATTGTATTGGCATCCACCATGGCCTTGATTTTCTCAATGGTTTTGTCCATCATGCTTTCCGCCGTACGCTCTGCCATAATATAACATCCTTTCCTGATTTGATTGAAAACGGTTTCTCTGCAGCTGCCTCCGAATAGATAAGACGCCGCTCAACGGTCTGTTTGCTCTGTCGTGTTTTTTTTCGCGGTATTGCCGTCGGACCTTCCTGCAGCGTCCATTTTTTCTTTCAGCATTAATCGTAAAAAAGAAACGCACGCAGCAACCGCTGCGCAAATCACCCAACCAAGACGAAGCCTGATCCGAATCTTGCAACGGATCTGGTATTCTTTAGAAAAAAAATCCGGGTAGATCTGCAAATTGTGCCGTCGGCAGCGTGTCAGTGAAAGCAGCTGAGCCCATACGGGAAATACCGCTGAGCAGATCCTTCCATACTGTTCCGCCACGGAAGCAGAATCTTCGCCCCCAACGGCAATTTCCGCCTCACAGCGTTCCGCGATCAGATGTCTGCCTACGCGCTTGACGGCCCGCAATAAAATATGAAGCAGCTTTTTTAAAAAACTCAGAAATCCCCCGAGTCCTTTTCCCTCCCGAATTTCAGAAAACAGGCTTTGCTTTTCCTTCTTCTCTCCTTTGAGATTCTGCTGTTTCTCCGGCTTCGATCGTTTCCCTCCAGTTTCCGGCGGCAGAATTTTCAACGGCACAAAAGCGATTCGGTATCAGCAGAAGAACCAGACAGAAAACAAAAACAGAACCCAAAATAATCCGGCCGGTCAATCTCCATCCTCCTTTTTACTGCTTCAGAAAGCCTGCTTCTAAATTTCTGCGGCGTCCGGGCCGGCTTTATTTTCTTCTGCGGAAGCTTCCTGCGGATGCTGTACCGGCGGCAATTCCGCCAAGGAAGTCAGATGAAAGCAGCGCAGAAAATTATCCGTTGTTCCATAAAGCAGCGGGCGCCCCGGAAGTTCCAGCCTTCCCTTTTCTTCGATCAGCCCTTTTGCAACTAAGCTGGATACGACACCGGAGGAATCCACACCGCGCACCTGCTCTATGAACCCCTTTGTAACCGGTTGGTTGTAAGCTACAATGGCCAGTATTTCCATTGCCGCCTGCGAAAGAGGCACATTGCGCCGCTGCTCCAAAACGCCCCGGATCTGCTCTGCAAAACATTCCTTGGTACACAGCTGATAAGTGTCATCCAGCTTTACGATACGCAGACCGCTCGATTCATTTTGCCTTTTTTCCATCATCAATGTCAGGAGCTTGAGCAGCGTCGGCTTGTCCATCTCCAGCACATCGGCCAGTTTATCTGCCGAAACCGGCTCTCCGCTTGCAAACAAAACTGCCTCAATCGCTGCCTGTGCCTGTATAATCTCCATTTCCTGCACTCCTTTCTGTGTTCAACGTCACAACGCCGTTATTTTCTAAATAAATCCGTTCGGCGCGAATCAATTCCAGGACCGCAAGAAAGGTTGCAATCAGTTCAGATTTACTGCGGGAAGAGTTTATCAGACTGCTCAAAGGACACGCGCCACGGCGCAGCGTTCGCAGTACATGGAAAACACGGGAGGACACTGAAACAATCTTATGCTCCACAATATCGCTGAAGGCTTCCGTCGGCGGAGGAAGCTTTCTTCCACCGCGCCCCACGGCTGCATAGTACGCTTCCGTAAGCTCTCGGACAAGATGTTCGCGCGTGTAGGTCTGATCTGTATCCAGTTTGCCCGGTTCTCGCACAAAAGAATCAAAGGAAACATGTTCTGCCATTAAAGCCGCTATTCTTTTACATTCCTGATATTCCAGCAGCTGCCCGGTAAGCTCTTTCTGCAGCTCTTCGGACTCATCGTTTTTAGGCAGCAATGATACCGTTTTCATATATACCAATCGAGCGGCCATTTCCAAAAACTCGCTTGCAATTTCCAGGTTTTCTTCCCGCATTCGGTTAATCTGCTCCATATACTGCTCAAGCAGCAAAGAAATCTGAATATCGTAAATATTGAGCTTATTCTTTGCGATCAGATGCAGCAGCAGATCCAGCGGTCCTTCAAAACCGCTCAGCTTATAGGATATCAATTGCGTCATTCATTTGCCATGCCTTTCCTGAAAAATCTCTGACAACAGATTACAACCCAAAAAGCCGGAATGGCAAATCCGCAACCCACAAGACGCCCTGCAGCGCATGACCGTTCAAAAAATCCAGCACCGGATCCAGGATGCCGGAAAAAAGAACCACAGCCAAGCCCCAAAAAATGAAGCGCTCATAACGCGCAATGGAATTGACCCATTTTTCCGGCAGTATTGCGCTGAAAATCCGGGAGCCATCCAGAGGCGGGATCGGAATCAAATTGAATACCGCAAGAGAAATGTTGATCACGATCATCGCAGAAAAGAAATAATATAAAATCTGATACCCTGTCGTAGCAAAAAAAGCTGCAGGCAAAAAAACAATACAGGCATTAAAAACAACGGCCGATATCAATGCCATTAATAGATTGGAAAGCGGACCTGCCAAAGCCGTTAACGCCATACCGCTCTTTCGGTTATTAAAATAAAAGGGATTGACCGGAACCGGTTTTGCCCAGCCGAAACCAAACAGGACCAAAAACAGCGCGCCAAACGGATCCAGATGCGCCATCGGGTTCAATGTCAACCTTCCCTGCTCCCGTGCCGTATGATCGCCCAACCTTTCTGCGGCCCAGCCATGGGCACATTCATGAACGGGCAGCACAAAAAATATAATCAGCAGCCGGGTCCCAAGACCGATCAGCAGCTGCAGATAGTCTCCGGTTTTGATCGCGTCCAAAATCCACATAATTCATTCTCCGCTCCGTCAGTTAAATTTTTGAGCCCTCCGGCCTGAATGCCTTTTTCTCAGAACGACATATCACCGTTTCGGGAACGATTATTAAATTTATTATAACTGACTTGCAAAATAATTACAAGCAAAAGCCAGCTGTTTCGTTACCTTGTTGTTTGGCAAGCCTGCCATTCATCCCATTCCGCCGCAAAACCGGGGCGATCAAAGGGGATTTGTGTTTGAATACACAGCGAGCCGTTTTCGGAATCCACTGCGTGCAGCGTTACGGAGCAGGAACGCTCGTTAGCAGACAGAAGCATTGCTTCGTCTTTTGTAAATTCCAGATGACGCGGCCAATGGCCTCCGCATGGGTACTGTGCGGTCTGTTCCAGCGTACCGTCGGAGGCAGCAGAAAACAGGGCGATGGTGTCTGCTCCGCGGTTCGCCGCATATAACCGCTTGCCATTCCGTGTAACCAACAGTGCGGAACCGAAGCTTTCTCCTCGGAATCCTTGCGGAAGGGTCGAAACAGCTTGTTTCAGCTGTAGCTCACCGGACTCTGCCGCATAATCCAGCGCAAAAATTTCATTGGAATATTCTGTGATCACATACAACGTATGGCCTGCGGGGTGAAATTTAAGGTGCCGGGGCCCGCTGCCCTGCGGAAATTGAAAAAAGGGCAGCTCTCTGTTTGCGTCAAAAGAACCGTCCGCCGCGACACGGGAAATGTAAACTCTATCCTGATCGATCGCTGCCGTCAGCAGAAAACGGCCGTCCGGCGATAAAATGCAGCAGTGCGCACGCGGTGTCCCCGGTTCATTTAGCCCGAGTATTCTGTCAGTACGAACATCTTCAAAACCGTTGTGTCCGACAGAAAGCGCAACCACCTGCCCATTACCGTAGCAGCTGCCATACAGCACTTTTGTTTGTTCACAAAAACAAAGATGGCACAGCGCTGCGCCGGAAATTTGCAGACGGTCGGTTTCCCGCAGCTCCCGGTCAAGGCAGACAAACGCGCTCGCGTCATTCCCTTCAAATACGGTAAAGACGCCGTTTTTTTGCGGCACACAAAATGTAGCCCGCAAAATCGGCGCCGCTTTCAGCTTTTGTACGGAACCGTCGTCCTCTAATAGATAACAGGCAATCTCGGTATCTCCTGAAATCAGCAGTTCTTTCAATTT
>JAHZES010000004.1:25397-27687 GCA_019421725.1 Clostridiales bacterium
GGCAACTCCTTTTTGCGCTCTTTACCGGCTGCCTGTAGAACCGAAGCCGCCGCGATCCTTTCCTTCCATCCGGTCGACCTGGGTGATCGTCAGCGCTTCCATTTTCTTAACGATTCGGAACTGACAGATACGGTCATTCTGTTCGATCACCGTGTCACGGGTCGCATAAACCGGCATACGCCAGATATCATTTTCTCCGCAATAGGACTCATCTACCACACCGACAGAATTGACCTGCAGGATACCCCATTTTTTAAAGGTTGAACTGCGCGGAGCAATATGTGCTTCGTACCCGCTTGGCAGTTGGACCGAAATACCAAGAGAGATCATACGAAAATCGCCCTGATGCAGTTCGACCCGTTCCGCTGCACGCAAATCGATCCAATCCCCCTGCTCGATCTTCTCTATTTTTTGCAACGCGTCCACATGATATTTTACCTTGATTTCCGGCATTTTCCTTGGCTCCTCCCGATCGTTTCGACACAGCTTCTGTATGATCCGATCATAACAAAAATGCGGAATCGTACATTCACTGCAATCCTTAACTCCGTTTTTTAGGGTCATATAATTTCCGCC
Source organism: Clostridiales bacterium (assembly GCA_019421725.1). Taxonomy (GTDB): domain Bacteria; phylum Bacillota; class Clostridia; order Oscillospirales; family Acutalibacteraceae; genus CAKXIK01. The sequence continues at coordinate 25,974 of JAHZES010000004.1, forward strand.
GCAATCTTCATGAGAATACAACGGACAATAACAGAACAGACAAGAAAACGCATCCTCCTTACCGTTCACTCTGTGGCAAGGAAAATATTCACATTCTCTGTTTTGAAAAAAGCGATAAGACATGAACCGCACAAGCCCTTCCTGCGAAATAATGCGGTAAAACCGCAAATGTTCTCATCTTTATTTTATCGTTTTCTGCTCCGAATTGCAAGCCTCATATAAATAGGCATTCCCCTTTTTCCCTGTCCGTTTTACGATTCCTGTCTCCGTCAGCACCAAAAGCGTGAGCTGAGCTAAAGAACGGGAAATTCCTGCCGTCCGTGCAAATGCAGAACTATCGAACGTTCGTGGCAAACCCTGAGGCAAAAAAGCCTGAAGATCCTCTGTCCGTTCCAGTTTCCATTCCCGTTCAAGACTGTCCGGAATCCGGTCATACTTTTCTGCATGATTCTTTTTTTGAGCCCCATACCCGTTCAGCAGCCGATATTCTTCCGCAGTCAGCTCTACCACACGAAATGAAAGATTTTGATCGTTCAGAAACGCTCTGATTCGGTACAACTCCGAAAAAAAGGAATATACCGTGCCGCAGCGAAACCATCTTCCCTGCTGAACCACTTCTCCGGTTTGCGGATCTATCCAATTCAAACGTTTGCGCACAACAACCGGATAGACCACGGTAAGACGGCACACCGGCAAAAAGGCTTGAAGTTTTGGGCGAAGCTTTTCAAACTGTCTTGTTTGAATCTCGTAAACCCCATTCTCCCCGACGGCGTCGGCCACAAAGCCGCCCAATAAAACTTCATGATTATCTCCATAGGGCTCGTAATAGCGTTTCAGCACTGCATGAATCGTTTTTTCTCCCAATGTTCCAATTCCGCTGCGCCTCCTGTTCTGCATCACAAAATCGCGCGCCTGCTGAAACAACTCATTATTCACCGCTTCCAATCCTTTCCGTTGTGCTAAAGTTAAAACAATATTATATATTCGGAAACAATTTATTCACAGTCCAATATGGAACTTATTGATATAATAATTAAATATGCATTAATCTAAAGGGGAAGGCTTATGGATCAGAATGAACGCTTGGCACGGGAAAGTATTCCCAGGCTTTTGCTGAGACTTTCGTTGCCCGCCGTTACTGCTCAGGTGATAAATGCGCTTTACAATATTGTGGACCGCATGTACATCGGCAGAATTGCCGTTATTGGAACCGATGCGCTGACCGGCGTAGGAATCACCTTTCCGATCATCATGATTATTTCTGCATTTGCTTCTCTGATCGGCATGGGCGGCGCACCCTTTACCTCGATTAAGCTGGGTCAAAAAGATTCCGAAGGCGCGGAACGAATTCTTGGAAACTGTACGACGCTGCTTGTTACTGTCTCCGTTATATTAACGGTTGCACTGTTGTTTGTCAAGCAACCGCTGCTTTATCTGTTTGGCGCCAGCGACGTGACTTTTCCTTTTGCAAATGAGTACCTTTCTACCTATCTGATCGGTACGCTGGCGGTACAGCTTTCGCTTGGATTGAACGCATTTATTACAGCGCAGGGCTTTGCCTCTACTGCCATGGCGACCGTTCTGATCGGCGCAATCTGCAATATTGTACTGGATCCAATTTTTATTTTCCTGCTTGGCATGAATGTTCAGGGCGCAGCGCTGGCAACGATTATTTCGCAAACGGTTTCTGCCGTGTGGGTAATTGTTTTTCTGA
>JAHZES010000040.1:0-6538 GCA_019421725.1 Clostridiales bacterium
GGAAACATTTCGCCCCGATGCTGCGGTTTTGGATGCCTTCATGCCCCATATCGATGCAGTCGGTGTAATGAAATCCTATAATGCACTGCGAGAAGGAAAAACGGCGTTTTTCCCGGTGATGAATTTTTCAAATCCGGGAATTGCCAAGGAGGAATATGATGCGGGCGCACAATACTGCTTTACGCGCCCGGTAGACAGCGAGCTGCTGCTGACCAAGCTGTTGCAGGTTCAGCGTAGGGTTCCGGCATCGGTGGAAGCCGCCGCAGGAGAGCTGGAAACAGAGGATGACCTGAAGCTCCGAATTACGGAGATCCTGCACCAAATCGGTGTTCCGGCTCACATTAAGGGCTATCATTACGTGCGGTACGCAATTCAGCTGTCCGTTAAAAGTGAAGAAATGATGAATGCCGTGACGAAGCTGCTTTATCCGACGGTGGCGAAAAAATACGAAACGACGTCGTCACGGGTGGAGCGTGCGATTCGGCATGCGATTGAAGTGGCTTGGGATCGCGGCGATGTGGATGTGCTGAATTCCTACTTTGGGTACACCATTCACAACGAGCGGGGAAAACCGACCAACAGCGAATTTGTTGCAATGATTGCGGACAAAATTCGGTTGGAGCACAAATATGCGTCGTAGAGGTATTTGTAGTTTTTATTGCATCTTTTGAAAAATTCCTGGAATATTCCGGATGACGGCAACGGAGCCGCTGCAGAATCGATTTTCTGCAGCGGCTCCGTTTTGCGCTAAGCCTTATTTAAGGATCAGAATTTTACCGGAAGAGGGTTTTGCTCGTGGACCTTCTCCATCAGCGCGATCTCCTGTTTGATTTTTTCGGGTGTGATCACCAGCTCGCCGCCGTTGACCAGATGATTGTAGACCATGGTGTAATACTCGTCTTCGGCAGATGTGAAGGCGCTGCCGGTAAGATCCTCGTCAAATTCATACCAGTTGAGTTTCTCACTGCAGTAAGCCGGAGTGCCGTCCTCGTGGCAGAGGGGCTCGAGAATCAATTTCTGTTCCGGAGCCTCTTCTTCTTTAAAATACTTATATTGCAGATGCTTCAACGTAGCCTTCAGGCCACCGCGGGTACCCTGCACCTTGTAGGTGTAATCCGAATAAGAGTCACAAGAGCTGATTTCCACGTCATATACGGGGAGCCCCGGATGCATCAGCAGGATTTTAACGTAGTCTTCTGCGTCGCCGAATGTGTTTGCCTGACCAAGGCGGGAAACGATGACTTCGGGCAGCTTATCGTAGTCGATGTTCATCAGGTCAAGAACCTGCTCCATCGGGTGCGGGCCCGTGTTGCGAAGGCTTCCGCCGCAAAAACGCTGGCTGCATTGCCAGTCCCAGCGGCGGGTAAACCAGGAGAACGCAACGCTTACCTGCTTGATCTCGCCAAAGACGCCGCTATGGATCAGCTCTTTGACGCGCTTAAAGGCAGGAGAGTAGTGAGACTGCTGAAAAACGGTCAGCATCACGTTATTTTTCCTTGCAGCGTCGATCATATCCTGGCACTCTGCCGCGTGAGCGGCAAACGGCTTTTCTACGACCACATTCAGTCCGTGGTTGAGCAGATCCATTGTGATCGGATAGTGTTCGTTCGAGAATGTGGCGTTGACAACAAGATCAAGATCGCTGCGATAAAACAAGTCGCGGTAATCGCTGTAAACATCACACGCAAAGTCCTTCTTGGCCCGTTCACGCCGAAATTCGATCTGGTCAACTGCTGCAACAACATTGAATAATTTGTTTTCTTCGCTCAGAAAGTAAGCGCCGTGGATATCGCGGCCACTCCGCCCCTGACCGATGATGGCGACATTCAGTTTTTTCATAAATCTGTTTCCTCCCAATTATATTGATTTTTGCGGTTTAAAATGAGGATGTTCGGACAGCGCTGCCCTTCCCTGGCAGCGGCTGCCGCGCTACTTTGCAGCCTGCTGGATCCGGAGCGTTTGCGCCGCAGATTCGAGGACGTCCTCAGTGCAGATCATGGTGGAGTACCCCTGAATTTCACGGATAAAATCGCTTAAATAGTCGGAAGTATTTTCAGGGCAGGAAATGATTTGCTCCGTTTTACTGTAAAGCAGCAGCGTCTTGCTGTCCTTCAGATTAAAATGCATCATTCCCGTGGTTCCCCAGAAATAAAAGCTCCAATAGGTCGGGAGGATCCCGTCATAATTGGGCGCAGCGTAAGAGACGTCGCCCATAACAGATATTCCGCCCATGTCAACCATGAACTGGCCGCAATCCTTAAAGTTTGGCTCCGAAACTGCAAATCGGTTCCAAACTCTGGCCGCGGTGATGCCGCTCAGATTTTCTCCGGTAATATAGCGGATGAGATCGATCCCGTGTATGGCAATATCGTTGATGGTGCCGCCATGCTTGCCATCTTCAAAGTACCATTTCGGCCGATGCTCATAGTCGAGAAAATGCTGGCCGGTAAACGAGACGATGCCAACGGTTCCGATTGCGCCTTCGCCGATCAGCTCCCTGGCTTTTTTTGCTGCAGCCAGATAACGAAGATCCAGCATGCAGCTTACCTTCAGCCGGCTCTGAGAGGAAAGCTTTTGGATTTCTTCGAGCTCCGAAAGCTCTGTGCAGAGAGGCTTGTCGCTGATGACATGCTTCCCGTGCTGCAGCGCTTTGATGATCATAGAGCCGCGTTTTTGATAATAATCTCCGATTGCGATCGCGTCGACTTCATCGGAATTCAGTATTTCTTCATAGCTGGTAAATTGAAATTTGACACCAAGCGCTTCCTCAGCCTGCGCTCTTGCCGGGCCGTCGGCTTCAAAGCAGCCAATAATTTTTACATCCGGGTTTTTGAGGGCCATCCGGTACAGCGCAAAGATGTGGCTGTGCCGAAAGCCTGCAAAGGCCAAATTCATTTTAGTTTTCCCCTTTCAGTGCAGCGGACAAAGCAGCGGTTTATTGATTCTCGTAGCACCGTCTCGCGGCAGCCACGTCTGCGATCGCCTGATCGTGCCTGCTTTTTTCCCGGTAGATCGTCGGATACCACGGCGTTTGCATAAACCCAAGCAGCCGCTCCGGCGCAATGTGCGAAACGCCGTAATTGACGGTTCGCGAGAAATTATCGGGTACAGACCAGTTGCTTCCGGTCGGAATCTGGTCGAAGCCGTGCGCCTCCAGCTTGTCGTACAGATCGATCATTCCCAATGCCGATTTCGAGGGGTCAAAATCGCCGTAGTACCAGTTGGACTGCACGACCTCCGTTGACATGTTGGCAAAAAAGCTTTCTTCATTGCCCCAGGCGTAATCCGACCAGATCCATGGGCGGCAGCCCGCGTGCTCCACCGCCGAGACCATTTTGCCAAAATCGTACCACCACTGTTCTCCCTGACGGATGACGGCGTAATTGTTGGAGTGCTGATTTTTGGCAGTTTCCTCATCCATGCCAAGATGAAACAGCTTTGGCGATTCAAAGAGCTCGGCAACCTCGCGAATCAGGTCTTCGACCACACGGTAATAGACCGAGGTGGAAAGCATTCGGGCATATTCGCCAAGCCAAATGTCATGCGACGCCGAGAAATTGAGCTTTGGAATGACCTCAAAGCCCTCGTTTCGCAGGCGGTTCAGTTCGGCGGAAAGCTTTTCTTTGCTCAGAGAACCTTCAACCGCAAGCTCGGGGTGACTTTCGTAGCGTACACCTTCGCCAAGGTCCAACAGGATGGTGTTGCACCCGGCCTCTTTTAATTGCAGGGTCATCTCTTTCCAGTAATCTTCGTCGAAGCGGAGCTTATAGCTTGCGTCAACATAATCATTCCAGCCTTTTTGTCCGTGGATCCCAAGAGAATCTATCGGAGGCTCCAGCCACATATTAAAACCCAGGTGCGCAAGGTAGGTCCATCGAAGTTTATTATTATTCATACTGATATCGCATCCTTTCTGCCGGCCGTGTTGTTTGGCCGTTCTGAATATCCCGGTACAAGGCGTTTTACCGCATTTTCTGCAGCAATTCCACCAGAGTGGAATTGATTGTTTCGGCGGCGTCCTCGCACAGATTTACGTAAGAGCTGAGCGTGACCTCATAGCCGCCTTCCGAGAACGATTTTTTTGTTCCGATGTAGCCGTTGCATCCGTTGGCAAGCTCCACGATAAAATTTTTTGCAAACGGGGACCGCTTTTTGAGATCAAAACCGATCTCCACCAGCATCTCTCCCGGCATGGATGAAAACGCAATATCACCCACACGAATGGCCTGCAGTTCAACGCTTTCGCTGAAAACGGGATGCTCGTACAGCAAGATTGCGGATTCTGCATACTCCAGCGCCATTACGTCCATATCTCCCGTGGTGGGTTTGGCAAAATCCTCTTCGCTCTGGTCTGCACGCTCCGAGCGTGTGTTGAGGCGGTTCCTGATCTCTTCGGCGGTTTTCAGCGCCGCTTCATACTCGTCCTTTGTAAACTGGCGGCGTGGGATCTCAATCGTTTTGGAAGCAACGTCGATCGAGTCGAGCTCCTGCGGGCAGATCGTGCCGTAGGCTTTGAGCACATCGGCGGCAAGTTTGTTTCCGATCATCAGGTGATGGTTTTTTACAATCGGATGCTTGCCGGAATAATCGATATGCGTGATGTCTCCGCAGCAGCCGTTCATAAACACGGTAACGACCTTTTCTCCGAGAGAATCCTGCAGCTTGCGGGAAAGCGCGCCGATGTAATCCGCGCAATGTGCCGTTCCGCCAACCGTATCCGGATGGTTTGCAAAGTTTACAAGAACAGCCACCGGTTCGCCGGCCAGATCATCCACACGGATAATGCCGATCTCAGGGTCGATCCCCGCCGCAGGCTTTATGTTGTCGGGGTTGCACACGCCGGGCCATGTGTGGACTTTGCCGTCCTTCATCCACCAACGGCGATTAAAGGAAATTTCATTTTCCTGCGCGGTGCCGAAGCCGATTTTCACTTCGGTGCGATGACGGTAAGCAAGATAAACCGCGTCCGCGGCGCGCGCACAGATGTAATCGACGTCTATTTCTTCCGCGTGCTCGTAATTTTTTGCCGTAACGTCCATTGCGGTCGCAGTGTGCGAGTGGGTTGCGGCAATCATGATGTTTGCGCCGTCAATGCCGAATTCCTGAATCCGTGTGCGAATTTTGCGAACCGCCGCCGCCGGAATGTTTAACAAGTCCATCATCAGGATCCCCGCCGTTTTATGACCGTCATCAAACACAACGGCTCTTGCGCACAGGTCGTCCAGAATATCGTCGGCGGTCCGCTGCTCAAAATAACCGGGAATATTGGTGCCCAGGCGTGGCGTATAGGCAAGCTGAGCCGCTCCGCATTTTATCATGATATTTCATCCTCTCTTGTTAGCATGCATCTCCGTTTTTTACAAAACAGGCCGAGAGCGCCTTGATAACGCTCCCGGCCGAGTGCTTCGCGAACGGAACCGCTTATTTCACGTGCTTGGCCAATACGGCCTTAAAGGTGTCGATGCAGCGGTTGATGTGCACTTCCTCCCACGACGGATGCAGGAAGAGGCAGACGGTCTGCGCGCGCAGACCCTTGGCGTGCGGGCACAGTACATTTTTGTAATCGACCGATTTGGGATCGGTATACTCTTTGGACGCAAACGGGAAGTTTACAGAGCCAAAGCCGATATTGTCTTTGTAAGCGGCTTCTTCGTAAGCTTCCGGCCACTGGATTCCGTAGCAGGGGATCTTTGCAGCGGAAAGCTCCTTCAAAATGACGGGGGCGTCGCAATCCAGCGCAGAAAGGTCGATCAGCATCGGATACCACCAGTAGGAGTTGCGGCGCTCCGGTGTATCGAGCGGAAGCTTTTTGATCCCCTTCAGACCGGTAAACGCGGCGTCATACATGGCGGCGTACTTACGTCTGCGGGCAAGGTTCCAGTCATCAAAACGAGCGAGCTCATTAATGCCGATAGCGGCCTGCATTTCGGTCATACGGAAGTTGAAGCCGACACGGCGGTGAATATAGGGCAGCTTTTCTTCCAGAGCGAGCAGGCTCATTCTTGCCTTTACATCGTAGCCGTGGTCACGGAAGGAGCGTGCCTCCCAACCGGCCTCCTCGTTGTTCGTTACTACCATGCCGCCTTCGCCGCCGGTGGTAAAGTGCTTGCTCTGGCAGAAGCTGAAGCAGCCAACATCGCCGATGGAGCCGGCCTTGACGCCGTTGTATGTCCCGCCGAAGCATTGCGCACAGTCTTCTATGACCTTTAAATCGTGCTTTTTCGCAATTTCAAGAATGGGCCCCATATCGGCAACGCCGCCGTACAGATGAACGACGATAATTGCCGTTGTACGGGGGGTAATTAAAGGCTCGATGCAGTCCGGGTCGATCGTGTGATCGTCGGTTACGTCCGCAAACACCGGAATAGCGCCGGCCTGCACCACGGAGAAGGAAGATGCGATGAACGAATAAGAGGGCACGATCACCTCGTCGCCGGGGCCGATGTTCAGCGAGGCAAGCGCAATGTGCAGCGCTGCGGTGCCGTTTGTGCAGGAGATTGCCATTTTGGTACCGACCCAATTGGCGAACTTTTCTTCA
>JAHZES010000040.1:6548-13808 GCA_019421725.1 Clostridiales bacterium
CGAACTGCGGCCACATCGGGAATCCAATTTCCGCGATGCCGGCGCCGTTCATCACAACCTGTTCCTTACTGCTATTTGCCATTTAAACAACCGCCTTTCTGTTTTTGTCGAATTTTTGTTACAGGTGTCACCCATTTGTTATAAATACAATAACACAGGGGGTGAGGGATAGGCAAGCGGTGGCTGAACATTTTTTGAAACACGGCGTAACAGAGGAAGCCGACAGGATCATTGTTGAGGGTGCTCGCCTATGCCGGATAAAGCAAAGGGTCTGATCTCATTTTCACCGATCTCAGACCCTTCACGATATTTACTTTCCGGGACTTATTTCAGGGAATTGAAGAAGCGATCGGACTGGGTCTGCTTAACCTCCAAAACCGTTTCGGCGCCCAGGTTCTTCATGTAGGAAACATAGCTGTCCCACTCGGCGTCAATATTAGCGGAGCCGGTGATCCAGCCGGCCACGGTCTCTTCGTAATATTTCTTAAGATCTGCGGAATAAAGGTTTTCAATTTCAGTCTCTTCCGGAGAGGGAGAAACCAGCGGGAATTCCTGAACCACATACGGTGCGTAGGCGGCAACGCCGTCTTCCGACTCCTTGCGGCTGTCGGACATTTTGTAGACATAGCTATAGTTCTTCTCCATGTAATCCCACATGCAAGTGCCCAGCAAACGGGGAAACTGCTGCTCGTTGTTCAGGTCTCTCCATGCGCCGAGCGATTCGTAGCCTTCCACAACGGGGTTTTCGATTTTGGCAAGAACGTTGTTCTCAAAAGTGAAGGCGATTCCGATCGGAGCGGCATCAATCTGCATACTAATGAGCGGATCGTGCATATAGTTCATCCAGCGCATGGCGATCTCGGGGCATTCACAGGAAACCGTAATGGCCATGGCGGGCTTGGTCGCATAGGGGCTGCTGTTGTCAAAGGCCCAGCGCTTTACGCCGTTGGAGTCGCTGAGCAGCGGCATAACGTCATATTCGTCGGCCTCAAAGTGTGCTGCGCCGACATAATAGCTGATCATGTAGCCCAGCATGAAGCCGTAAGACTGATCTTCAGTCTGTCCCTTTGCACGGAAGGTGGAAAGATCCTGTGTAAACAGCTCTTTGTCCAAAAGGCCTTCGCTGTAGCACTTCTGCAGGAACTTGGCGCATTCCTTTACGCCCTCCTGCAGGCGGCCGTCGACTACGGTGCCGTCATCTTCGACGTAATAGGTCGCGGGGTTTCCAAAGAAGCTGGTGAAGAAGTTGATGTAATAGAACGGAGAGCTCCACAGGCCGATTGCAAACGGGACTTCATCCGTTGTGTCGCCGTTTCCGTTCGGGTCGCCGTTTTTAATGGCGACAAGGCACTTGTAGAAATCGTCTACGGTTTTGGGAGTCTCAAGCCCCAAGTTGGCAAGCCAGGTTTTCGGCATGAACATCTGACCGTCGTAGCGTTCGGTATCATAAACGGTCGGGACCTGATAAATATGGCCGTCATAGCTCTTGATCTCCGCTTTCAGCTTGTCGCTGACAAGCTCATTGAAATAGGTCATGTACGGATAGTAATCGTCAAGCGCCATCAGGATGCCCTTCGGGCCGTAAGTGTTGACATCGTTCTTGTTAATAATGTTCGGACCGAGGACATCGGGATATTCGCTGCTTGCCCACAGAAGCGCCTTGCGCTCATCAACGGCAGTTTTAGCGATTACCTGCCAGGTGGGGTAAACGTTGGTCGCCTTTGAGATCTCTTTCATCATGGTGGTGTCTTCAATGTCGTTGACACCGGTGGCGATCAGTACGGTAAAGGTGCTCTTTTCATCGGTGACCGGCAGGCCTTCCTCGTGGAACGTGTAGGTGCCGTCAGATGTGGTGATCGTTTTAGTACCGTTGCTTTCTGCGGAGGAGGTTCCAGAGGAGGCTTCAGAGGAAGCCGGGGCGGAAGACGTGTTGCTCTGGGTGCAGCCCAGCAGAGAGCTGCCGAGCAACAGGCATGCGAGCGCTAAGGTAAGGACCCGTTTTTTCATTTTGACTTCTCCTTTCAAGTGTAGAGCATTATTGATACAGCGGTACGTAAAGACCGTACGGCTGTATTAAACGTTTTATCAGCCTTTAATGGATCCGATCATGATTCCTTTGACAAAATACTTCTGGAGGAAGGGGTAAAGAATCAGTACCGGCAGGCTTCCAACCACGATCAGGGAATACTTCAAAGATTCGCGCAGCATTTCCGCGCGTTCGATCTCTTCCGGATCGATCATATCCTCCACGTGGATGTTATTGTTGACCAGGATCTCACGAAGCACAAGCTGCAGGGGGTACAGGTTCGGATCGTCGATATACATCATTGCGCTGAAATAACTGTTCCAGTGCCCCACCGCATAAAACAGGGTCATGATAGAAATCAGAACGCCTGAAAGAGGCAGAACGATTTTGAGAAAATAATTGAACCGGTTGCAGCCGTCTATGGACGCCGCTTCGTACATTTCTTCGGGGATGGACTGTTCAATATAGGACCTTGTCAAAATCAGATTGTAAGCGGATATGGCGCCCGGCAGTATCATTACCCAAAAGGAGTTGAGCAGCCCGAGGTCCCGGATGACAAAGTAGGTCGGGATAATTCCGCCGCCAAAAAACATGGTGAATGTGATGAGAAAGTTGATCACCCGCCGCCCAGGGAACTTGATGGAAAGCGCATATCCGGTTACCATTGTCAGCGCAAGGTTGATCGCGGTGCCAACGACAGTATAGGCAAGCGTATTCCGATAACCGATCAAAATGTTTTGCCGGCTGAAAATCTTTAAATAAGAATCGAAAGAAAAGCCGACCGGCCAAAGAATCACCTCGCCCCGTCCTACCGCCTTGTAATTGGAGATAGACGCGATCAGGACAAAATACAGCGGATATAATACGATGATCAGAACTAAAATAAGGATCAGCAAGCTAATGATATAAAAAACGCGGTCCGCCTTGGAGGGGGGGATATGCTGCCGCTTTGAATTTTTAGAGGTCTGTTCCATTTTTCTTTTCTCCTTTCATACCCTTAATGTTAAAACAGGGAGGTTTTAGAAAGCCTCGAAGAAATTGTATTGACGATCAGGAGAAAGACAAAGTTGATCACCGAATTGAACAGACCAACAGCCGCGGAGTAGCTGTATTGTGCCGAGATCAGACCCTGTTTGTACACATAAGTCGAAATTACCTCGGAAGTGGCGGCGTTCTGCGTGTTCTGCATCAGATATGCCTTTTCGTAGCCGACGCTCAGAATGCTCCCCGAATTCAGGATGAGGATGATCACAATGGTCGGAAGGATCCCGGGAATATCGACATACCAGATCTTTTTCCAGATCGAAGCGCCGTCAATGGTGGCAGCCTCGTAAAGCTCCGGGCTGATTCCGCTTAATGCGCCGACATAAATGATCGCCGACCAGCCAAGGTCCTGCCAGATCCCGGACCACACATAAAGGTGACGGAACGCCTCCGGCTTTGCAAAAAAGTGAACTGCTTCTCCGCCAAAGGCCTGAATGGCGTAATTAACAATACCCATGGACGGAGAAAACATGACCTTCATCATACCGACCATGACGACGACCGAAATAAAGTGCGGCGCGTAGGAAGCGGTCTGGACAAATTTTTTGAACCGCTCGGAGCGCTGATGGTTTAAGAGCAGCGCCAGGATGAGGGGAGGAAAGAACCCCGCAATCAATTGATAAATGCTGATTGCCAGAGTGTTTTTCAGCAGGATCGAAAAATACGGGCTCTTAAAGAAACGTTCAAAATATTTGAACCCGGCCCACGGGCTGCCCCAGATGCCCTTTACAGGGGAAAAGTCGCGGAAAGCGATCTGGATTCCGTAAATCGGAAGGTAATGAAAGATAATGAAATATGTAAGCGCAGGGATAAGCATCAGATAAACCTGCCAGTATTTCTTCAGGTTTCTCTGAAATCCGGCCCCCGCCTTTTTGGTAACGCCGCAGCGGGATGCCTTTGTTGTTGAAAAGAGCATTGCCGTTCCTCCTTTTGTAAGCCGTTCACTTTTCGCAAGTTGCCCATCAAATGTTCGTTTGACATATTGAATATATTCCTTTTTGAACGCGCAGTCAATGTACAATAATTTTACGACAGCATATTCGTCAGAAAATGAGGCGGTTTTATGCGAAATATGCAGTTGAAAATAAAATGTATATTTATTTCAGCTTGATTTGTTTGAAATTGTTTGAAATTAGGTATTTTTCGCTGTATAATCTTCATGTGAATGTTGATGAAAAATATAGACAGGAGACATACGAAATGCAGAAAAAAAGTAAAAGCAAAGTTTATTCTCTGACGCTGTATCATATTCTTCTGTCTTATATTGTAGCTTTTTTGATCCCGACGATCATTTTGACGTTGCTGATTCGGGTCGGCATTATGAACGAGGTGTTCCGGAAGGAAAGGCAGTCGATACGCAATGAACTGGAATATGCCCGTATTACACTGGATCAGCAGATCGGCAATTTTTCCGATGTTGCAAATCTCGCGTTTGTGGATAACGAGATCGGTCAATATGTTAATGAAAACGACCTGCCGGAAAACTACAAAAAGTTTGTTGCGCTGCAGAAGAGCCTGAGAAAGCTGGTAGCCTCCAACACGCTGATTGACGAGCTGCTTCTGTATGTTCCGGAGTCGGACTGCTTTGTGTCCACGAAAAGCTCTTATCTGCTGAAGAATTACGTCAATATCGTAGCTTTGGATCGGATTGCTACCGAGGCCGAGCTGTACGATTATTTGAACACTTATTCGGAGTATCGCATTCTGCACGGAACCAAGCAGGCCACGGGCAAGGCGCTGACCATGCAGATCTATTCTTTAAAAAACAGCTATACGACCAGATACCCGGTGCTGCTTTTTCTGACGGAGGCTTCGTCCTACCAGAGCGCGCTTAAGAAAGCGGTCGGAAACCGCACGGGAGCCGCCATTCTTTCTGACCCGGACGGAAATATTGTTTCCAGCTTCTGCAACGACCCCGGTCTTGACTGCCGCGCTTTTGCGGAGTTGATCTCTTCCGATTCCGCTTCGTTTGAAAAGGAGGTTGTCAGCAGGGAAAATTATCTGCTGTCGGCGGCGCAATCCAGCAGCGGCAACCTGATCTATTCCATTGTGATCGACGAAAACTCCATTCGCGGCGAAACCTCTTATTTGAATTTCATGTGGCTTGGACTGGTTGCGATCACACTGATATTCGGGTTGTTGATCGCGCTGATGCTTGGCTACCGGAGCTATAAGCCGATCGATTTGCTGCAAAACCGTGCAAAAACGCTGTATTCGGGGCCGGATCTGCACAGTGACGCGTTTCAGTATTTGTCCGACACGCTGGATTATATGAATATGTGCAATGAGAAGCTGCAAAACAGCCTGGAGGACAGTAATCATTATCTGATCATCCGTTTGCTGAATGGGTCCCTGAGCGAGGAGGACGGGATGCATCTCCTGTCCGCTGTATTTGGCGTACAGCTGGACCACGCTGCGTTTCGCGTGCTGCTGTTTCAGTCAGTCGATACTCAGCTGTCCGCACGCTCCATCGAGGCAAGGCTGCGTACCGGGCTTCCGCCGCACACCAACGTGCTGATGCTGCGTGAGGAAAGCGAGACCATCGCCGTTTTGATTTACGACAGGTCGGCTTTGGACGGCACGCTGCCGCTCCCGGAAATTCCTGGATCGTTTCAGGCCGGAAGCATACAGACCTCCATCCAGAATGTTCCGCTCTCGTATGCGGAGGTCGTTGTCGGAACGGTTGGAAATCCCTACTGCAATGAGATTGACGTACAGCTTGAACAGGCGATTCAGGCGAAGGATATGCAGAAGATAGCCGATTTGCTCCAACAGATCGGCCAAAAAGCAGCAAGCACTGCCGTTTCGCTGAATGAGATCAAGCTGTTGGCGGTGCATTACCTGTTAGTGCTGAAGAAAACGGCAAAGGCAAGCGGAACACAGCATCTGATCATGTCGATGCCGGAGCCCTACACGGTATTGCGATACGAGAGCCGCGAGGAGCTTGTGGATTTTTTTAAACGCTATCATGCAGACTTTATAAAAAGCATGATCTTGCCCAATGCCGTCTGCGGGGAAACCCTGAACAGCCGGATGCTGAAATATTTGCAGGAGCATTACAGTGATCCTAATTTTTCGCTGCAGCAAATGTCCGACGATTTTAAATTGACTCCGCTCACGCTCAGCCGGCAATTTCTTGAATTCAACGGCCAGACGCCAAGCGACTACATGACCAACTTCCGTATTGAAACCGCAAAGATGTTGCTTACAACGACAAACCGGAGCGTGAATCAAATTGCAACGGAAGTGGGATATTATAATGTAAACAGCTTTATCCGGCGGTTTGGGCAAATAACCGGCGTTACCCCGGGAAAGTTCAAATCTCAGATTTCGAAAAAGCAGTAGTTCTTCCGTATGGATTCGCGGTGCAGGCCGCCCGCAGTGTGTATGAGGGGCCGCCGTTAACAGGTAAGACGCCGCCTGGTGTCCGTAGCATGTGCTGAAACGCCGTGCTACGGTTTTTTTTGAGCCAGAATCGGAAAAGATTTTACTTTTATTTTACATGGAAAGTATTTGTCTTTTACCAAAGGCATGGTAAGATAATGGATGTAAAAAAAGAGTAAAGACCGAAAAAGGAAGGAATGAAGATATGGATATCTTTTCCTGTTTATCGTTGGTGGGAGGTCTGGCGTTTTTTCTTTTTGGAATGAACCTGCTTGGCAACGGGCTTGAAAGGCTTTCCGGCGGCAAGCTGGAAAAAACGCTGGAAAAAATGACGAACAATCCGATCAAAGGGGTGTTGCTGGGCGCAGGCGTTACGGCGATCATTCAGTCGTCCTCGGCGACAACGGTGATGGTCGTCGGCTTTGTTAATTCCGGCATTATGAAGCTGTCGCAGGCGATCGGTATTATTATGGGAGCCAATATCGGTACTACCGTTACGGCATGGATCCTTAGCCTGACCGGTCTGCAGGGCGATGCCGTCTGGATCCGCATGCTAAAGCCGGAGTCCTTTTCACCGCTGCTTGCAATTATCGGCGTTATTTTGGTTATGGCAGGGAAAAAAGGACGCAGAAAAGATATCGGAAGCATTTTAGTCGGTTTTGCGCTGCTGATGTACGGCATGAACATGATGAGCAGCGCGGTCAAACCGCTGGCGGAAGTTCCGCAGTTTACAAATATTTTGCTGACGCTTTCCTCAAATCCGCTGCTGGGAGTTCTGGCAGGTACATTGCTGACGGCGATTATTC
>JAHZES010000041.1:0-9187 GCA_019421725.1 Clostridiales bacterium
CTTGCGGCCTCTTGACCCCCAGTCAAGCGCGCTACCAGCTGCGCCACACCCGGAAATCCGCGAATGCTATTATATCTCAGCTTGTTGAAAAAGTCAAGCAAAAAAATAGAGCATATCAAATTTTATCAGAAATACAGTGTTGAATGTTAGTTTGCAAGAAAAAGGAAACTATTTGCAAACGAATCTGTATAGACTTTAACAAAAGGTGGTATAAAGAAGGAAAATAGATTGTTTCGCCCGGGAGAATGTGCTATAATTCAACAATAGACATAAGAAAACGAAAACCGTGCATCACTCAAATATTTTATTTTGCAGGAGGAATCGTTACATGAGAGTTATTATTGCAAAAGATTACGAAGACATGAGCCGCAAGGCAGCTAATTTAATTGCCGCGCAAATAACGCTGAAGCCGCAAAGCGTGCTCGGTCTTGCGACCGGCTCTTCTCCGCTGGGAACTTATCGGGAATTGATCGATCGTTGTAACGCCGGAGATATCAGCTTCGCCGGGGTTACTACGGTGAATCTGGACGAGTACCGCGGACTTCCGCGCGAGAATGATCAGAGCTATTACTATTTTATGCACAAAAATCTGTTTTCTCAGGTCGATATCGATCCGGCGCATACGCATATTCCGGATGGTATGGAAGCGGACAGCGAGACCGCGTGCCGTCAGTATGATGAAATTGTCAGCTCTGTAGGCGGTGTGGATCTGCAGCTCCTTGGCCTGGGGCATAACGGGCATATCGGATTTAATGAGCCTGCGGATGCATTTACAAAGGGAACTAATTGCGTCGATCTGACTGAAAGCACCATTAAGGCCAATGCACGCTTTTTTGCATCGGAAAAGGAAGTACCCACACAGGCTTATACAATGGGAATCGGCACGATTATGTCGGCTCACAGTGTTCTGCTGATCGCAAACGGAGAGGCCAAGGCCGAAATTGTGAAAAAAGCCTTCTTTGGAGAAATTACACCGCATGTTCCCGCGTCAATTCTGCAGCTGCATCCCAACTTTACGTTGGTGATCGACCAGGCTGCGGCTTCCCGGCTGTAAGCAGTTATAATGGCAGCTGCCAATTCGACGCTGCTGTAAATGAACCGTAAAAAAGACAGGAGATGTGCAGAGTCTGCAGCAAGGTCTCCTGTCTTTTTGTATATAAGCGAGAAAAAGAAAGTTTTACAGGTCATTCGTGTAGGTGTGGTCACAAATATCAGAGATTTTGTCCCGCAGCTTTAAATAGTCTTCAAAGGCATCCGGTTTCTGATTCGGGTTGCGCAGTAAAGCGGCGGGGTGGAGCGTTGCCATCCAGAGTATGCCGTCACGCTCAAAAAAGATACCGTGTTCTTTGGTGATTTTTATGTCCGGTTTAATGTACCGGGCAGCCGAAATACGCCCGAGGCAAACGATAATTTTGGGGCGGATCAACGCGATCTGATCCTGCAGCCATTCTGCGCAAAGCTCTTGCTCTTCCGGCTTCGGGTCACGGTTTTGCGGCGGGCGGCATTTGACTGTGTTGGCAATATAAATGTTTTTATGCCGGTCAAGATCAACAGCGGTCAACATTTTGTCCAACAGTTTGCCTGCGCGGCCGACAAACGGCTCGCCCTGCAGGTCCTCGTTTTCTCCGGGGCCTTCGCCGATAAAAAGAACCTCGGCATTTTTGTTTCCAACGCCAAATACCACATTGTGGCGTGTTTTGCACAGTTCGCATTTCTCACAGGAACGGCACTGCCGCTCCAGTTCGTTCCAGTTTTCGTATCGCATAATCAGTTCCCTTTTCTATCGGCGCCAAACAGAACGCCGGCTCTTGTTACCAGCGATTCATATTCTTTTCATGCTTCTCACGGTAAGCGGTTTCCAGCTCCTGAGGAGAGACGGAATAACAGAGCATGACCTCGTTAAAGAACATAATAACGTCACAAAGCTCTTCAACAAAGTGCGCACGTGCTGCAGGTTCGTTCATGATGGCGTTGTCTCCCTGCTTTTTGATAACGTCAGCGGCCTCTCCGGCCTCTATCATCATCCAAAGAAGCTGGCTGCGCCCTTCTTCCGGCGAAAGGTCGCCCCATTGCTCACGGTATTTTTCCCGCAGCTGCTGCTGAATTTTCTGCATTTCTGCCCAATCAAGCGCCATTGTAAACACCTTCCGTTCCTTTGGGTCAAAACGCCCCCGATTCTTTTTTATGATACCAGAAAACACAGGGGGACGCAATGTTTTGCAGTGGAAAATTTCCGGTAAAACGCTGAAATATACGAAACAAGGTTGAAAAAAGCCAGAGTTCGCGGTATCATGGTAAAAACATATTTTTGGAGATGATTGTTGTGAGCAAGGTTCTTGTTGAAACTTCCGCCCGCCATGTTCATGTCACAGCTGCCGATCTGGCCACACTTTTTGGTGCCGACGCAGTGCTGACAAAGAAAAAAGATCTTTCCCAGCCCGGCCAGTTCGCTTCCATGGAGCGTGTGGATATTGTCGGCCCCAAGGGAGAAATGAAGGGTGTCTCCATTCTTGGGCCGGTTCGCCCTGCTTCTCAGGTCGAAATTGCACTGACCGATGCGCGCAAGCTTGGTATCGCCGCGCCGATCCGTGAGTCCGGCGATATTGCAGGAACTCCGGGCTGCAAGCTTGTTGGCCCCAAGGGTGAAGTCGAATTGAAGGAAGGCGTCATTGCCGCAAAGCGCCACATTCATTTTACACCGGCAGAGGCAGCAGAGGCCGGCGTGCAGGACAAGCAGGTCGTTTCCGTTAAAGTGGATACCGATGGACGCAGCTTGATTTTTGGCGATGTTGTGGTTCGCGTCAGCGAAAAGTTTTCCGCCGCAATGCATATCGATACCGACGAATCCAACGCAGCGGGGATTTCCGGCGCAGTTTACGGCGAGATCCTGAAATAAGTTTGTCTGTTTCAGAAACCGCATGGGAACGCTTTTCCGTTTCCGTGCGGTTCGTTTTTTGATATTGGCTTTCCGGTGTTTTTTTTCGGTGCTGTTTCGCTTCCGTTTTCCGCTTTTTTGAGCAAAAAAACAATCCCGTCATGCGGCGGGATTGCAGCTTTGCAGCGGCGGCAAACAGCTTTACTCCAGCAAGAACACCTGACGCAGCAGCGGCTGGGCGCCTGTTTTGGGATCCATTTCCATCAGCAGAATATCCTGCATATAGTCGTTCCAGCGTGCGACAACGGGGCTTTCGGCCTGTACCTTGGCGGCGTATTCTGCACCTTTTTCGCATTCATAATAGCCAAACAGCTCGTTTCCGCTGTTCCAGATGGTGTAATTGCTGATTCCGGCTTCCTTCAATACCTGCACCATTTCCGGACAGATTTCTGCGTGCCTGCGGCGGTATTCGTCAATCATTCCGTCCCGCACAGCGGCTTTCCACGCGTAACGCTCCATTGGAGACTGCCCCCGTTCTTTTTGTTTCTGTTTTTATTATAAAGCAGAAAATTAAAAAAAGAAAGCGGTCAAAATCAATATGTGTCGATTTTTTTGATTCTTGCTGTTGACATTTGCCGTATTTATTGATAATATTAATTTGTTTCATTCAAAGATTATTCATAAGCCATTCATGATTCCATAAAATTAAACACTTTGTTTTTCAGTCGATATAATCAGCGCAATATGGGTCGCTAAGTTTCTACGAAACAACCGTAAATTGTTTTGCTATCGAAGCTTTTTTGCCATCCCTTTTTGCGCCGAAACGCCAAAAGGGCTTTTTTTTATTGGCATCTTTGCAGGTGTCTGAAAATAAGAAAAGGAAAAAATGAGGAGGGAATTTTTTCAAAATGGAAAAGTTTTTCAAGCTCAAGGAAAACGGTACCACAGTTCGTACCGAAGTCATGGCAGGTTTGACTACGTTCTTTGCCATGGTGTACATCCTGATGGTCAATGCAAACATGTTTGCCAATCCCTTTGGAGACGGAACAAATGTTCTGGGCGTTTCCTACGGTGCGATCTATATCGCAACGGCGATCTCTGCCGTGATCGGTACCGTGCTGATCGGTCTGCTCTCCAATCTGCCGCTTGCTCAGGCCAGCGGTATGGGTCTTAACGCATTTTTTGTTTACACGGTCTGCGTCGGTTTTGGCCTGACCTATGCAAATGCGTTGGTTCTCGTTCTGATTGACGGCGTTGTCTTCATTCTGCTGACGGTGACCGGCCTGCGCAAAAAGATCTTTACTGCCATTCCGCAGCCTGTCCGTGTCGCAATTCCGGCCGGTATCGGTCTGTTTATTGCGTTCCTCGGTCTGCAGAACGCCAAGCTGGTCGTTCCGAGCAGCAGCACCGGCGTTACGCTGGGCTCTTTTAACCTGCTGACCGGCAGCTGGGCAACCATTATGCCGATGCTTGTCACGATCGTTGCCGTGCTCGCCATCGCGATCATGTCCAAAAAGAATGTCCGCGGCGCAGTGCTGTGGGGTATTCTTGGCGGTGCAGTGCTTTATTATCTGCTTGGGCTCATCACGGTTCCGGATTTCTTTGCTAACCTGGGAATTACAATGAGCAGCCCGTTTGATGCCTTTAAAGAGTTCGGAACTCAGGCGTTTGCAAAGGTCTTTACCGATGGTTTTGACTTCTCTGCGTTTGTAAAGGCAAACGGTACTGCCAACTTGGTTCTGACGATTCTGACGACTGCTCTTGCATTCTGCATGGTCGATATGTTTGATACGATCGGCACCCTGTATGGCGCCTGCGCACGCGGCAACATGCTTACCAAGGAAGGCGAAGTGCCGAACATGGACCGCGCAATGCTGGCGGATGCGATTGCAACGACAACCGGCGCAATCTGCGGCACCTCCACGGTTACCACTTTTGTTGAGTCTTCTGCCGGTGTTGCCGAAGGAGGACGTACCGGACTGTCCTCCATGGTTACTGCTGTGCTGTTCTTTATCGCCATGTTCCTCAGCCCGATCGCTCAGCTGATCCCGGGCTGCGCAACGGCTGCTGCACTGATCTATGTCGGCGTGCTGATGGTGGCCTGCGTAAAGGAAATTGACTGGCATTCCATTGATATCGCGGTTCCGGCATTCCTCACCATGGCAATGATGCCGTTCTCCTACAACATCTCCTACGGTATCGCTTTCGGCCTGATTTCGTATGTTGTGATCAAGCTGTTTACCGGAAAGGTCAAGGAAGTAAAAATCGGCACATGGGTAATTACCCTGCTGTTCCTTATTATGCTGTTCCTGACTCATTAATTCCTTATTGTTCTTAATTCAAAAGGAACCCGAACGGATGTCTACTGTCCGTCCGGGTTCCTTTTTGTCATCAGATCAATGTATCGACGCAGCTTTTCTCCGGTGTTCAGCAGGTCGTTTTCATGATGGGCGGTCAATTGGACCCGAACCGGCAGAGAAATAAAATAGCTGCGGATATCGTCGTTTTCCATTAACAGCTCATGCAGATCCTTTGCCATGCAAATCGTTCCTTTCCATTCAGACTTATACTATTTTGCTCGAAAGGAATGCAATCATGCAAACGGCTGCCGGGGATTTTTTCGAAAACCGGTATTCAACTTCCCGAAAGTATGTTATACTATAAAAAATCGGCGGAAAGCGAGTGGTGAAGACAATGTCTGAATGGAATCCGGAGCAATATTTAAAATTTAGCACGGAACGAACACAACCCGCCATCGATCTGTTGAACCGGGTACGGTTGGAGTCCCCGGCAGAAGTGCTGGATATCGGCTGTGGACCGGGCAACAGCACCGCCGAGCTGTGGCGCCGTTTTCCGAATGCGCGGATTCTCGGTGTTGATTCGTCAAAAAACATGATCGGAGCCGCAGCGGAACAGTACCCTGAGCTGGAGTTTGCGGTTTGCGACGCTTCAAGCGATCTGCCGGCGCTGGGGAGAAAATTTGATTTGGTTTTTTCCAATGCATGTATTCAATGGGTGCCGGAGCACGGGCGCCTGATTCCGGAAATGATGAAAATCCTCCGCCCCGGAGGCGTTCTGGCGGTGCAGACGCCGATGAATTATGAGGAACCGATTCACCGGATTATCGGGCAGACGGTGAATTCGGCCAAATGGAAGCCGCATTTTCCGAACCCGCGTATTTTTTACAATCTGACGCCCGGAGAATATTTTGACCTGCTTTCCGGGCTGACCGACGAGTTTTCACTCTGGTCGACCACGTATTATCATGTTATGCCGTCGCATGGGGCTATTCTGGAATGGTATCGCGCTACCGGGCTGCGGCCCTATCTGGAGGCGCTGAAAACCGTATCGGAGCAAAAGGAGTTTGAACAGGAGATTTTTGCACAGGTGCAGCAGGCATATCCTATGCAAAAAAACGGAAAGATCATTTTTCGCTTTCCAAGATTCTTTTTTACAGCAGTAAAGACGGAAAAGAGCTCAAAGTAGAAAGAGCTTCTGAAATCCAAAAACATAGTTTACTGATATTTTTCTGCGAAAGGGGCAGACGGTATGAAACATTTGATCGATCCGTTGGATCTGTCGGTCCAAGAAATTGATGGACTGATTGCGGTTGCACAGGACATTGAAAAAAATCCGGAGAAATATGCTCACCTTTGCGAGGGAAAAAAGCTTGCAACGCTTTTTTACGAGCCGAGCACCAGAACGCGTCTCAGTTTTGAAGCGGCAATGATGAATCTTGGCGGCAAGGTGCTGGGTTTTGCCTCGGCCGATTCCAGCAGCGCCGCAAAAGGGGAGAGCATTGCCGATACCATTCGCGTGGTCTCTTCCTTTGCCGACATCTGCGCGATACGCCACCCAAAGGAGGGTGCTCCGCAGGTT
This sequence comes from Clostridiales bacterium, assembly GCA_019421725.1. GTDB lineage: Bacteria > Bacillota > Clostridia > Oscillospirales > Acutalibacteraceae > CAKXIK01. Next base: position 6,755 of record JAHZES010000041.1, read on the forward strand.
GCTGCGCAGTTTTCCGGGATCCCGGTAATCAACGCCGGTGACGGCGGACATCAGCATCCGACCCAGACGCGGACCGACCTGCTCACGATCAAAATGTTAAAGGGAAGGCTCAGCGACCTTACGATTGGCCTTTGCGGAGATCTGAAGTTCGGTCGTACCGTTCATTCGCAGATCAAGGCGCTGTCACGCTACCAGCGGATCCGTTTTGTACTGATTTCGCCGGAAGAGCTGCGGATTCCAAGCTATATCCGCGAAGAAGTGCTGCGTGCCAGGCAGATTCCGTTTGAGGAAGTGCGTCGCATGGAGCCTGTGCTGCCGGAGCTGGATATTCTGTATATGACCCGAGTGCAGAGGGAACGCTTTTTTAATGAAGAGGATTATATCCGTCTGAAGGATACTTATATTCTGGACAAACACAAGCTGCAGTATGCCCGGCCGGACACATACATTCTTCATCCACTGCCCCGTGTGAACGAAATTTCTACCGAAGTGGATTCCGATCCGCGGGCGGCATACTTCCGCCAGGTACAGTACGGAGTTTATATCCGTATGGCGCTGATTCTGAAGCTTTTAAATATTCATGTGGACTGAATAGCAGGAACAGGAGGTATGAAGTAATGTTAAACGTGGATAGCCTGATGGACGGTATCGTGATTGATCACATTACTGCGGGCAAGGGAATGGAGATTTACCGTTACCTTCATCTGGATGAATATGATGGCAGTGTTGCCATTATCAAAAACGCCCGCAGCAGCAAAATGGGGAAAAAGGACATCATCAAAATTGAATCGGCGGAAAATATCAATTTTGATGTTCTTGGTTTTATTGATCCGAACGTGACCGTCAGCGTAATTCATGAGGGAAAGCTTGTGCGCAAGTTTCGGCTGGATCCTCCGGATAAGCTGGTCAATATCATTCGTTGTAAAAATCCGCGCTGCATTACCTCAGTGGAACCGGGAATCGATCAGATTTTTGTATTGACCGACCGATCTGCCAATACGTACCGCTGTACTTATTGTGAACAGGAGTATCGTTCCAAAGAATAACCCGTTTGCGGGACGAAAGGAAGTTTTGCAATGTATCCGCCTTTCAACGGAGCAATGCCGCCGTCCGGATTTTATTACGGCGACCCGGAATATTTTGAAAAACAGCGGGAAAAACGCGCGGTTTCCCGCAGAGGAATTGGTATTGGTTTAGCGATTATTGGCATGCAGGTGCTGCCGTATCTTCTTACCACTGTTGCTGCGGCAGTTTTGAATGCAGCCGGGCTGATCGACCGTCGTGCAATTGACAACGGATACAGCGGAATGCAGCCGCTGACTTATTATATTTATTATTCGCTGCTGTACCTGTTGATGGTTACGCTGCCGTTTCTGATACTGATGCTATGCTTTCGCCTGCACTTTAGTCAGGTGATGCCGTTTCGCAAAACTGCGCGTCCGGGGCTGCTGGTGCTGGCCGGCGCAGGTGGTCTGGCAATGTGCATGGCCGCAAATTATCTGGCAACGCAGTATTCTGCGGTGATGGAGAGCATTGGAATTCCGACTGATATGAGTTCCCTGCCGAAAGACGGGTCGCTCGTTTCTCAAATTTGCTATTTTGTCATTCTGGCGGTTCTTCCCGCTTTCGCTGAGGAATTTGCATTTCGCGGTGTGACGCTGCAGCTGCTGCGTCCCTATGGCGAAGCCTTTGCAGTGATTGGCTCGGCGTTTGCGTTCGGCGTAATGCACGGCACAGTCGTTCAGATTCCGTTTGCATTTGCAGGCGGCCTGTTTTTCGGTTATGTCGCTGTGCGGACCGGCTCCATTTGGCCATCCGTTCTCCTGCATTTCCTGAATAATGCCCTTTCTTATTTTCAGGAGCTGATTCAGGATCATTCTGCGGAGTTTGTGTACCAGCAAACATCCACGGTTCTGCTTTACGTTCTTTTCCTTGCGGCGACTGTCTGCGGGTTGCTATGTCTTTCGGTCTTGCTGCATAAGGACAAAAATTTTTTCCGCACAAATCCGGATACGGCGCACCGCCTGAGCGACAGAGAAAAAATTGGGGCTTATATCGGCAATCCCGGTATGATTCTTGCGTTGATCGTGATCAGCATCAGCATGGTCGTTCAGATGGCGACAGCGGAAATGGGACTGTAATGGAGGAGCGTTTTATGCGGGCGGCGCTTGCTCTTGCAAGAGAGGCCGCAGCAGAAGGAGAAACCCCCGTTGGGGCAGGGGTGGTTTGCGGCGGTAAAATTGTCGGCAGCGGCCGAAATCGCCGGGAGCAGGATAAAAACGCGCTTTGTCATGCGGAAATAGAGGCCATTGACGAGGCGTGCCGCACGCTTGGGGGGTGGAGGCTTTGGCGATGTGAGCTTTATGTAACGCTTGAGCCGTGTCCCATGTGTGCCGGAGCGATTATCAATTCGAGGATCCCGCGGGTCTGGTT
>JAHZES010000041.1:9197-13529 GCA_019421725.1 Clostridiales bacterium
CGCACATGATCCAAAGGCTGGCTCCTGCGGTTCGGTGATCGATCTGTTTTCGCTGCCGTATAACCACAGGCCGGAATGTACCGGTGGGATTCTGGAGGAAGAGTGCGCCGGGTTGCTGCGCAGCTTTTTTGCGGAATTGAGGCGGCAGCGTGCGCAGTCCGGTTCTCGGCGTTCACAAAACAAGGAGCCGTCTCCGAAGGGAAAAGAGGAGGAAATACGTCAATGATACGCGTTGGTCATGGATATGATGTTCACCGGCTGGTGCCCGGGAGAAGGCTGATTCTTGGTGGGGTTCAAATTCCCTATGAAACAGGGCTTCTCGGCCATTCGGATGCCGACGTATTAACGCACGCCGTGATGGATTCGCTGCTTGGCGCCGCTGCAATGGGCGATATCGGCGCTCTTTTTCCGGATTCTGACGAACGGTTTTCCGGTGCGGACAGCATCCGGCTGCTGGAGAAGGTGACCGCCATATTGGCGGATGCGGGCTACCAGATCGTCAATTTCGATGCGACTGTTTTAGCTCAGGCGCCAAAGCTGCGGCCGTATATTGATGCGATGAGGAAAAGGCTGGCTCAGGCATGCGGGATTCCGTTGGATTGTGTCAGTGTTAAGGCGACCACTGAAGAAGGCCTTGGCTTTACCGGACAGAAGGAAGGGATCGCTGCTCACGCGGTTTGTCTGATTTCATCTGAATCTTAAATTTGTTATTTGACTGCTGCAGAGATGCGGCAGTTTTTTTATGCTGTGTTTTGCTTGCGCGCGTTTTGACGGGAGCATGGACTGACAAAATAAAAACGAATCTGTATTTTTCCGGACAGAACGCGTCCCTGCCGCATAAGATAAGACGAGGAAGCAGCGCTTGGAGCTGCGAAATCGGGAGAGATCTTATTCAGCAAAAATCGGCAGAAAGGAGTGGAAAAGCCTTGAAAAGAGATTTGATTATTGTAAGTTCGATCACATACGCAATGAAGGGAAAAGAATTGCTGCAAAAACGCGGCTTTCAGGCATATATTGCCCGCCTGCCTCAAAAAGAGGAGGGAACGGGCTGTGGATACTGTGTTTATGTCAGCCGGAATACAGACCTTGCGGAAGAAATTTTACGGAAAGGAGGAATCCGGGTGCTTGGAAGAACCGTTTCCGAAGCGGAATAAACACGGTAAACGGAAGGAATGGCATCGCTATGATTTATCTTGATAACGGCGCAACCACTTATCCAAAGCCGCCGCAGGTGCGCACGGCGCTCAGTGAGGCGATGACGCGTTTTGGTGCAAACCCGGGGCGTGCGGGCCATAACATGGCAATGCAGACGGCTGAAGCGGTTTTTCACGTCCGTCAATCTGCTGCGGAGTTGTTTCATGCGTCCGGGCCCGAAAATGTGGTGTTTACGCTGAATTGCACCGAAGCCGTCAATTTTGTGCTCAAGGGGCTGCTTCGTCCCGGAGATCATGCAATCGTCTCCTGCCTGGAGCATAATGCGGTTTTGCGGCCGCTCTGGAGTCTTGCAAAGCAGGGGGTGTCCTATACGGTTGCACGCGTGTTTCCGGGAGACGATGACCGCACGGTAGAGTCCTTCGCAAGCTGTATCAAGCCAAATACCAGACTGATCGCCTGTATTCATGCTTCTAATGTTTGGGGCATCCGCCTGCCGGCCGAACGGCTGGCTCAGCTGGCGCATGAGCACGGCGCGGCTTTTTTGCTGGATGCAGCGCAAAGCGCAGGCATTGTGCCGATCGACCTCCGCAGCCTGCAGGCGGATTATCTGTGCTGTGCGGGGCATAAGGGACTATACGGTCCGATGGGAACCGGACTGCTGATTTTTTCTCCCGGCGCGGAGCTGCAGCTGAATACGCTGTTGGAGGGGGGGACCGGGAGCGCGTCCGCCTCTCCGGAGCAGCCGATGCTGCTGCCGGATCGATTTGAAAGCGGTACCGGAAATACACCCGGCATTATTGCGTTGGGAGAAGGGATCCGCTTCGTCCGGGAGAAGGGAGAAGCCAGGATCCTGAGGTATGAGATGGAATTGGTTCGCGGCCTTTACCGCCGTCTGGAGGAGGCGTCGAATATCATTTTATATACCGCAGAGCCGGATGACGAGCATTATGTGCCGGTACTGTCCTTTAATCATGTCGGAATGACCAGCGAGGAAACCGCGGCACAGCTGAATCGGGCGGGATTTGCGGTGCGCGCGGGGCTTCATTGTGCTCCGCTTGCCCACCGGTGGGCCCAAACACTGGAAACCGGCGCGGTGCGGTGTGTGGCGTCCGCCTGTACGCGCCGCGAGCAGATGGATTCATTTGCCAGGCAGCTTACTTTGCTTAAAAATCACAGATAGGCTTGAATTTCCTTTGAGTTATGGTAAAATGATAAAAGTGAGGAATCGATGTTGCCGTGCAAGGCAAACAAAAAGAGGCGTATGCTGCCGGAAAGGCATGACGGAACTATGGAAACTCTCCAGGATTTGTGGATGCAGTTTATCGCGGTGTTAAGCACGATGCAGTGGAACGACGTGCTCGACATTGCTTTAATTTCTTTTATCATTTATAAGGCGATTCAGTTGATTCGCGATACCCGGGCCGCCCAGCTGGTCAAGGGAATTTTGATTGTTGTGATTTTATATGGAGTTGTCCGCCTGACAAGGCTTGAAATGATGCAGATCCTTTTTGACAGTCTGGTCTTGCAGGTTGGAATTTTTTCCGTTATTGTGTTGTTTCAGAATGAAATTCGCCATGCATTGGAGCAGATCGGCCGCAGCAAGCTGAGCAATCTGAAAATTCTCGGAATCAGCTCGGGCACGGAAAATGAAACAGTCTCCACCACGCTGACTATCCGTGCGGTGGCAAATGCCTGTCAACAGTTGCGTAACCTTCGCATGGGTGCGCTGATCGTTTTTGAACGCGGAACCAGCCTTGGCGAAATCGTACGCAGCGGAACCATTGTTGACGCGGAGCCCTCTGCAGAGCTGATCGGCAATGTGTTCTTCAACAAAGCGCCGCTGCACGACGGCGCCGCTGTGATCCGCGGCAACCGGCTTTATGCGGCAGGCTGCATTCTGCCGCTGACGCAGAATACTGAGATCAGCAGCGAGTTAGGCACCCGCCACCGTGCGGCAATCGGAATGAGCGAGGTATCCGATGCGGTTGTGGTAGTTGTATCCGAAGAAACCGGGAACATTTCCATTGCCAGAGGAGGCCGTTTGACCCGTAATTATACAAAGGAAACTTTGGTCTCGGCGTTGGAAAATCTGTTGATTAACGAGCGCTCAGGTGGAAAAAACGGCGAAAAACGCCTGTTTTCCAAGCCTTCCAAAAAGAAAGAGCACAGGAATTAATGCCGTTTGCTTTTTTGATGCAATGTCGGCATCCGTTCACTCCGTCCGTGGAAAGGTAAGGTTGATGCGATGAAAAAGAAAAAGGATTCTCCGCTGATTTCGCCGCAGGAAACGGCGGATGCAACGGACATTGAAAATATGGAATTTGAACAGGAACCAGCCGAAGAGGAGAAGGCGCCGCGGGCGTCGGCGAGAAAAAAATTTCGCTTCAGCCGTCTGTTCAATAATAACTATTTTGTCATGATTCTTTCGGTCTTTTGTGCGTTTGTGTGTTGGGTCGTGGTCTCTTCGTCGGCTTCCAGTGAGGAGATTACCCGAATTATTGCAGACGTCCCGGTTGATTATTCGCTGCCGTCCAGCATCTCCGGTGATCTGGGGTTACAGGTTATCAGTACCTCAACATCACAGACCACCGTCAATGTTACAATTACAGGCAAAAAGTATATTGTCGGTCAGATCACCAATGATGACCTTTCGGCAAGTGTCAGGCTGTCCGACGTGACCGGAACAGGCACTTATCGGGCGGAGGTAAGAGCACAGGCAATCGGCAAACTGACCAACTTTACAATTTATTCCGTCGATCCGGGCTATATCAGTGTCCGGCTGGACCGTACGATCTCCAAGGAGTATTCATTGGGGATCAAAACAAACACATATCAGGCAGAGGAAGGCTACACGCTGCTGCAGCCGCGTCTTTCCAGTCTAAAGGATACGATCAAGATTACCGGACCGACGACCGATCTGGATGAAATTGCGAAGGTCGTGGCAATTACGGACGAAATTCCGTCCGTGGTCAGAGAAACGGGAAATTATCAGGCAAAGGTCGTTTTGTATGACGCAAACGATCAGGTCATTAGCAACCCGGCCCTGGAACTCGAATTCACCGAAGCGGAAGTGACCATTGTTGCAATGCAGCTGAAGACGCTTCCGGTTGAAGTAACACTGGCTAATGCGCCGCAGGGAGCGGAAAGTATTTCGATCAGGCTTTCGCCGTCTTCTGT
>JAHZES010000042.1 GCA_019421725.1 Clostridiales bacterium
CACCAGCTTTGCCTGCGACCATTCTCCGTTCTGAAAATGCAGCCCGCGCAGCGTTCCCTTTTTGGCGGTGAAGCTTTGATTATCCTGCACAAAATCCAGATGGATTCCTAACGCCTCCAGCTTCTGCTTTGACCAGGTCTCCATAAACCACCCGCGGTGGTCGCCGAACACATCCGGCTCCAGAATTTTTACCTCCGACAGTTTTGTTTCTATCACCTTTATCATAATAAAAGCCTCTCTTTATCACGAACAACAGCACGTCCGCTATATTTTTCTTCGAAAAACTTCTGCGCTCCCGACAGGTTCAATACTGAATCTTACCTTCGGCAACACGCTTCAAATGCTCTCCGTACGGCGATTTTCCATACCGCTCCGCCGATTCCAGCAATTTTTCACAATCGATCCAGCCGTTTTTATAAGCAATTTCTTCAATGGCGGAAATTTGGATGCTCTGACGTTTTTCGATCATCTGCACAAAGTCGGACGCCTCAACAAGGCTATCCATCGTTCCCGTGTCAAGCCACGCGTAACCGCGGCCAAGCAGCTGCACATTCAGCGAGCCATCCTCCAGATATATCCGGTTCAGATCGGTAATTTCCAATTCGCCGCGTGCGCTTGGTTTGACCTGCTTTGCAAACTCCACGACCCTGCGGTCATAAAAATACAGACCGGTGATGCAGTAATTCGACTTGGGATTCTTCGGCTTTTCCTCTACAGAAATCACCTTGCCGTCCTTGTCAAACTCAACGATGCCGAACCGTTCCGGATCATTAACATAATAGCCAAACACCGTTGCCTTGCCCTTTTGTGCATCAGCAGCCGCTACACGCAGCAGCTTGCCAAAACCGTTGCCGTAAAAAATATTATCGCCAAGCACCATTGCGCAGCAATCGTCTCCGATGAACTCCTCACCGAGCAGGAATGCCTGCGCCAGTCCATCCGGCGAAGGCTGCACCTTGTAAGAAAGCGAAATTCCGTACTGGCTTCCGTCGCCGAGCAGCCGCTCAAAATTCGGCAGATCGGTCGGCGTTGAAATGATCAGAATATCCCGGATCCCGGCCAGCATCAGCGTAGAAAGCGGATAGTAGATCATCGGCTTGTCGTAAACCGGCAGCAGTTGTTTGGAAGTGACCATTGTCAGGGGATAAAGACGCGTTCCGGCTCCGCCGGCAAGAATAATGCCTTTCATACAATCATTTCCTTTCCTGATCTTTCTTTATTTTATTGCACCGCGCAAAGGATTGTTCTGACATCCTCTCCGGTCAGGTCGACCGGATTGTTGTCCATCCGCCCGCCGGTAAACGAATGCTCTGCCAGTGTTTCTATCTGGTCCGGTGCGATCCCAAAACCTGAAAGCCGTAACGAAACCACCCCGCCGCAAACGGTGTCCAACCAGTGCTGAATCCCGCCATACGGCGCAAAAACGGCAAACAGTTCACCGTCATTTTCAAAGTGGCCCCTATTTTTTTCTGCCACCTGCGCCAGCGTCATTGCCGCAGCCAATCCGTGCGGCACGCCGTACAGCATGGTCATCGGGTAGGAGATCGAGTGGCAGGCCGTTGTCCGCGTCTGGGAAAACGCAAGCCCCGCCAGCACAGAGGCTTGAGCAAAGAATCCGGCACCCCGGTATAAAATTCGGCGCCGAGAATATCGAGCATTGCTTTTACTTGCATGGTTTCATTCTCCCTTTATTTCTTCCCGGAAGCTGCCGGAATTATTGGTTGACAATTCTGCGCAGCCAGCTCAGCACACCGTAAGGAACAAAAAGCACATTGCAGCAAAGTACAATAACAGCATACCAAAACGCAGCCTGCGAAGAAATAAAATATACGATCGGAAAAAGCAGCGCAAAATTTGGCAGCTGAACAAATATGTTGAGACAGAAAACGATCAGCTGCTTTAAGCCCCAACGCTTCGGCTGTGCGGCAGAGGCGTTTTTCTCCGTCTTTAAATCATACAGCAGACCAAAGCTGGCCAAGCTGCGATAAATCATATTCAGCGCAAGGATCCCGAAGAAAACTGCGCAAAGCGTCAGCTGAGAAACCCCGGCATTGCTCTGCAGCAGCGTCAGCAAAAACGCCGCCAAAAAAAGCGGATGGTTGACAACATGCGCCGTATAATCAATTTCCGTACCGAATTTGGAAAAGCGCTTTGTGATCCGCGCCACTTCCCCGTCGCTGCAGTCTAATACATACCACAGATGAATCAAAACGGTACCAAGAATTTTCGCCCACAAAAACGGCAGCGCAAAGAAAACGGCGCCAAGAGCTCCGCTGCCGATCATGCAGAGCGTCACGACATTCGGAATCAGCTTCAGGCGGAGACAGACATTTGTCACCAGCGGAGAAAGCAGCGTTGCATACGGATCAACAAACACCATGCCATCCAACGTATGGTGTTGGTACTCTTTGCGAATCGTACTATATTTCATAACAAACTCCTTTTGACGAACTCAATCCAGATTTTCGTGCAGAACGCCATCCTCCAGCATGATCCGCATCGGATAAAAGGTCACCTGCTTGTCCTTTGGCGGAATCTTCATATAATCGCCGTAAATCTGCGTCAAAACCGCATCGCTGTTCGCGGGAACAAAAAAGCTGCCGTCTTCAAACGGAACCTCTTTTGCCGGGTAAAACCATTCCACGGGCATCGTCAGCCGTTCATTGCTGTAATCCGGTCCATACAGAACAAACATCTTTTTTTCACCGGAATACCCTGTATGTATTTTTTTCATCCATTTCCAAAGCATTCCCGTCGGAACCAGCCGCAGCAGCGGGTAGACTGCCCTTCGAAACTTTGAAACCTTTGACCAGTCAAAAATATTCTGTTTGATGCAAAGAATCGCACGGCAGATATTGATCTTTCTCTCGCGCCGAGCCGTATCCGGCAAGCCGAGCTCCCCTGTATAATCCATTGGAAAAATATCGATCCAGAGTCCCTGCGGACCGGTATAATTTTTGAGTGCGCGGATCGCAAAAAGCGTGTTGCAGTTGCGAACCTTGGCAAACGGATTAAAATACTTCGGGTTCTGCAGGTAATCGTCCAGCATAAATTTTTTGCCAAGCTCACCCGGGGCTATCTGCAAAAAACGTTCATAGTCTTCCCGCGGCATCATTACGTCCATATCTTCATCCCACGGAATAAACCCCTTATGCCGAACTGCACCGAGCAGCGTTCCGCAGGAAAGGAAATAGGTCAGGCCATGCGCACGGCAAATGCGGTCGATCTCCCTTAGAATTTCCATTTCTGCACTGTGGATCTGGTCAAGCAAAGTTTCCTGCATAGTACCGAATTTCTCCCTTCCTGCGCTTTATACGGTTGGATGCGTTTTTACAAATTCAGCAATCCGCTCATAGTCTTCGATGTAATCGACTTCTGCCCAAAACTGTCCGCTGATATCCCGAACCTCCACAAATTGGCGATCACTGAGAGAATAAAGCACATTCTCCCACCAAACACCGTGCTGCTGCGAATCGATCATTTCATTCAGCCGTTGTGAAAACTGCGGCACAAAACCGCGGTCAATGCGCGCTACGCCAATATACTCGCCGGTCACATCCGCGCCGGTCAGCTCTTTGCCGTATTTAAGCAGCCGTCCGTTTTCATAATACAGCTTATAATCGGCCTCCTCTTTTCGGGATTCATCCGAAAACAGCACCGACCCGGTACAGTTTTGCCGCAGCAGCTCATCGAGCAGAGATTCTTCCATGAAAACGTCCCCATTCATGAAAAGAATATCATCCCCGGCGATGAAATCCCGCGCAAACCATGCCGAAGCAATGCTGTTCGTCACATCAAAAAACGGATTGTCGTAAAACGTCACCGAAACATCCTTCAGCACGTCCCGGACCGCCTGCTGCTGGTATCCCACCACCAGCGCGATATCTGTAACACCGTGCTTTTGCAGCAGCCGGACGGTATAATGAATCAACGGTTCATTCCCGATATGGACCGTGCATTTCGGATTCCCGTTCAGGTAGCGGCTGATGCGGGTACCTCGCCCCGCGGCAAAAATCAATGCTTTCACGGAATCATCTTCCCTTTCTCCACCATATCGCGCAGTGCGCTAATCAGAACATCGTTTTCTTTTGTGCTCAGGCATCCGATATGGCCGACTCTCAGCACCGTTTCCTTTAATTCTCCGCCATTTGGACAAATAAAAATGTCATACTCATTCTTAAGCGTTTCGAAAATTTGCGTTGCGGTTGTTTTCCCCGTTACCAGCAACGCCGTAACGGCATCAGACGGCGTTTGGGCAAAAAGCCGGAACGGCAGCCCCTGCAGCTTGGTACGAAAATCCCGCGCCAGAGCGGCAATGCGCTCATGCTCGGCTTTGGCTCCGCCGGCAGCCTGAAGCTGACGCAGCCTGCCGTTCAGCTCCAGCAAAATACCTACTGCAGGCGTAAAAGGCGTTTGCCCCCGTTCCATATTTTTCAAATAATCTGCCAAATCAAAATACAGACACTGAGCCGGATTCTGTGCGATTCTTTGCTGCGCAGCGTCAGACAGCATCAAAATGGAAACGCCGGGAGCCAGAGCAAGCGCCTTCTGTGAGCCGGTAAGTACTACCGCCGCTCCGCATTGCTCCATATCAAGCTCATCCGCCAAAAATGCGCTGATCGCATCCACGATCAAAAACAGGTTGTTGCGGCGGCAAAAATCCGCGACCAACGGCAAATCATAAAGCACGCCCGTTGAGGTCTCTCCCAAATTGATCAGAAAGGCCGTGTAGCCCTTGCCCTCCAACGGTTCCAAATCCGCATCGGTCAGCGGCGCGCCCGCCGTCAGGCAAATCTCATCAAACGGAATTCGGTGCACCTTACAAATCTGCGCAAACCGTGCACCAAAGCTTCCTCCGTTCACGACAATCGCCCGGTCCTTTTCGGTCAGGCAACTCATCACCGCAGCCTCCATAGCCGCAGTTCCCGAGCCTGTCAGAAAAACCGCACGCGCACTGTCCGGCGCATGCATCAGCTCTTTCATAATTTTTTCGTTCTCTTTCATCACCGCAGAAAATTCCGCTGTGCGGAAGTAAGGCACCTGACTTCCGCCGATTGCCAATGTTTCCGCAGAGGACATCACCGGACCAACCGTAAAATTAAGTTTTTCACAATCTTTTTTTGCCATTTTGAAAGCTTCCTTTCAAAAAAAATTACGAATGTTGTTTACCCAGCAATCCCTGAATCAATTGCTTTAATTCCTTTCTCATGTGGAATGCCACGGCGCCCACGGCCAAAACCAGCACGCCAAGCACAGACAGCCTCAGCACCGTATGCTCCATCAACATCAGGCAAAGAGCGGAAAATCCGCTGACCGCCAACGCAGAAAACAGTAAATTTTTCATATTAAACAGAAAACGCCCAAGAATCCTGCGCGCGATAAAAAGATGGAAAAAGAAATAAAGAATGTAGCAGGCAACGGTTGTATAAGCCGCAGCAAGGTATCCGTACAGCGGAATAAAGATCGCATTAAGCACAATATTGGCCACAGCAGCGCAGACCGTGCCAACAGCAATCATTTTTGTTTTTTTGTGATAATACTCCACAGCGGCCGGCAATGAATACAGAAACGCAAAGTAGATCCCTAATACGATGGGAATCACGCTATATTTGCTTTCGGCGTATTTGGCGCCGCCCATGATCAAAATAATTTCAGGACAAACAAGCATCAGCATAACGGCCAGCAGTGACATCAACAAAACATACCACTGCGTCTTTTTGCGAACGCCCTCCTCATCGCCTGCCGCCATTCTTTCATAAAACCATGGCGTCCATGCCGTATCCATGGAAGAGGAAACGACCTGATACAAAATTGCAATATTGTATGCAAAGCTGTAAATGCCGGCTTTCGTTTCGCCGATCGTATTCAGGATCATAATGCGGTCAAACTGCGAAAGCAAAATCTGTGACAAACCGTGCGGAATCAGCGGAAGGCTGAACTTAAGGCCGTACTTCCAATATTCTTTGGAAACATGCGGTCTGGCAGAACGAAACATTCTTGCCAGAATATATCCCGAGATCAAAAGCAGCGGGACTACGCTGCCGAGTGTGCGCGCAAGATAACCGTTCTCCGGAAAAACATTCAGGATCAAAAGAAATGAGAGTGAAATACTGCTGACAGAATAGAAAAACGAAAGCCCAAGATATTCTTTATAACGGAAATCAATGGCCAGCGAGGCGCTATAAAACGCCAGCATTGCATTGCCGAAGCTTTCGGCAACCATCAGGATCGACATGCCTCCGCCCAGCGCCGCAAATGCTCCAAGCTGTGCTGAAAAAACAACACTCAGCACAGTAATGACAACCGTATTGCACAGAATCAATAACGACAGCGAAGAGCAGTAACGGTTTAATTTTTCCGGAAAATCATACTTCGCATTCTTAATGCTGGCATTCAGCGCCAGCCCCAGAAATATCGTCAAAATAGACGCATATGATAAAAAGGTATTATAAAGTCCATAGTCTTCCTGCGACATGATCCGAGAAAATACCGGGATCGACAAAAATGTGATTCCCTTGATCATCATATTTCCGACCGTATACCACAGCCCTGCCTTTGCCGCGCTGTTGCCGGAGGATGGCTTTCGACGTCTTTTTATATAATTCACAGTATTCCTCATTTCAAAGCAAAGCCGTTCGATTAAACTGAACCGGTACCGAACAGTAAATTATTCATTTCTGTCGGTTTGGTCGTCTGTCGGGAATTCTCCATTCGCCATCAACGCATTGCGCAGCGCCTCAAGATATCCATACCCGAACTTTTCATCCGGTTCCATATACCCGCCTTCTGCCCACTCGTTCCAGGCAAAAAGAAACAACATATCTTTATGGTATATTTCTTTAGCCCTACGAATCTGTTTCGTCATATATTTTTCAAACTTTTCCGGCGAGGCGCCGACAAAAACGCTGCCCTTTTCGTGCCGACGCGGCGTATTGTCCCAATCAACAAAAGCTCCCGGAACACACTTTTCATTCTCCGGCACACGGTCGAGCACACTTTGCCATACTGAGTCGTAGTCGCGTTGAATCAAGCCCTGGGGACGAACCTGCTCCAAATTAATACCGACTTTATCAAACAAACGGACTATTTTACGCTTCACAGAACGCAGCAAACGATGCTGCTCTCTTGTCATATCATAAACCGCATAACTTGGCTGATACTCAATATTATAAGCAAAGCGACTGTCATCCTTATCTTTTTGAATATCAAATGTAATCTGCTGATAGGCAAAATCCAGTCCCTGGAAGCCCTCCTTCTGAGCCAACTCCTGCCAACAATCCAACATTTCATTTAAACAATCAATTAAATCGGGACGATACAGCACCACCAAAGGTCTCCCGTTATTTTTAATATAGCGAGGATCTTTCAGATACGGAAGCAAATAATTGAAATGCTCTTCCCATTCCTTACGCGCTCCATAACGCTGCGCAATTAAGATTTTATCCTGTTTAGAAACCCACGCCTGCGTCCAGTGTTCATTTGCCCAGCAAATACAAAACGGCAAATCAAGCGAACGATCTTTCAGGTACTGTTCCACCGGCTTTTGAAGCAGCATATGGCCATCAAACCAATAATGATAGAAACAAAATCCGTAAACTCCGTATTTTTTTGCCAAGTCAACCTGCCATTTCATTACCGATGGATCAAGCAAATTATAGTAATTCTTATCTTTCGGTACACGGGGCTGATAGTGCCCCTCAAAAAGCGGCTTTGCCTTTTTTACATTAACCCATTCTGTAAAACCCTTACCCCACCATTCATCATTTTCCGGAATCGCATGAAATTGGGGAAGATAAAATGCAATCGTTTTCATTGGTACCCACACCTTACTTTTTTCTATTTGTTAGCTGCATATACCCTCTCAAAATGTGATAATACAACCATGGCGACGCACAGAACAATCTTGATGACCATGAGATTCGCTTTTGAGGATAGGAATAAAGCTTTTTCAGCTCCAAATTCATGTTAAAATGGCTGCAATACTCTTGAAACTCTGTATATGATCCGAATCGACTCGCGGCCTGCCACAAAATAGACCAGTGGTGCCGGGCCGCGGCGTATCTGCAAAACTCATCACTGAATTCCGGTGCATTTTCGACCATAAATGATTCCAGCTTTTTCATTAACTCAATAGCCTGCAACCGATCCAGATTCATCTTACAATTCATAACAGACATCGGGTTATCATAATAAAAATAAATGGCGCACGGAAGAACTGCAACCTCCTCCTGCGCAAAAAGCTGCCAAAGAAGATAAACATCTTCGCTATAACGGTAACCCACAGGAAACTTTAATTGATGCTGTTCAAGACATTCGCGTGAATAAATACCGGCACAAATCGAAAACCGAATTCCTCTGTACAAAAATTCACGCAAAAATTCGGTTTTCCCCATAACGACCGGTGACACGTCAGCTCTGACCTGCAAATCAGCATATTCTCTCGTAATATACCCCATTGCGACATTTTTTTCTGTGCTGCACACTGCCTTTACAAGCAACTCCAAATAATCCGGTGAAATTTTATCATCAACATCAACAAAACAAACATACGTTCCCTTTGCCTTATTCAATCCGCAATTGCGAGCAGCGCTGACTCCCGCGTTCCTTTGATGGATAATCGAAATAGGAAACGAAGAGAAACATCGGCTGAGCTGCTCAAGTTTCTCCGCTGTTTCATCAGTCGACCCATCATTTACAAAGAGAACCTCAAAGTCCTTAAACGTTTGCGCACGCATACAGTCTAATAGACTTTGAATATGTCTGCTGCCATTGTATACCGGAACAATAACACTCACGGTCGTCGTTACATTATGCATGTCTTGCGCACACTTTCTTTATGGAATTAATTACTGTTTCAATTGACAAGTACCCTTTACAGGATAATACGATCTCATTAATTCTTGAAGTATATCCCATTACGATCCAAAAATACAAGCATACTGCCAAATTGCAAAATGTAAGCGTGCCAAAAAACAATGAGATAAACAATACATGAACCGCCAAAAATGCCGTCATAATGCCATATCCAAAAGAGACCCGCGCCGAAGTATCTGGAAGGCTATGCCCAAATATAACCTTAAGCGTCTGAATTATTTGAATTAGCAAAAAGGAAAGCATCAAAGCCAATCCCAGCAGACCCGCGGAAACTGCTATATCCACATAGCCATTATGATAAGTCGGAATTCCTGTGGCCCAATTGTTTTCAAAATACTCGGTGTGCCCGTACTCCAAGGAAGAAGCCGCCAAATTACCCGTTGTAAATCCAAAAACTGGGGAGTGCGGTATTACCTGAAGCGCAACCTTCCACAGCTCATCCCTTGGAAAAAAGAAAGAGGGCAACCGGCTAATTTCATCACGTGAGAGAGTAACATCCTTATCTAACGCAAGACTATCGCTGATTTCCTTTTGTATTTCCTCGATACTTTTGTTATCGTCACTGTTATTCATCTTACCTACATCAAGCAAAATGCTGGTGGTTTCCCGTTTCTCAACGATAGCCGCCATACCGCTCTTTGTAACCTGCCCTGTCGCGATGAGAACTCCTGCTACTAAAAACATCGATCCAAATGATATTAAAAACTTTTTCGCTCCTTTAAAGCGGGTACGCCCATATTGAAAAAATCCAACAAACGCAGCAACCGCTGAAAAAAGGTAAATCCCGTATACATATGTTCTCGTTAATGTTGTCTGAATGCAAAGGAATCCCACAATATAGGAAATGATATAAAAGATCCTGTTGCTTTTCTTATTCGCTGAATAGAAAAGATTCCACGCTGCTGCAATGCAGCCGATAAACATCGCGCTCGCGCACGGAATCGGATTGTTAAAAATACCAGAGTTGCGGCCATTCACAATACCCATCGACCAGTATTTGTTTAATCCCTCCGGGTCAGGCATTACAACCGCGATCTTTGCAACAAAACAGATCAGGCTCAGAACGCCTGTTATCAGCATGACCACTGTAACAGGAAAATTAATAAGATGTAATTCTTTAAACAACGCAGAAATATCCTTTTTTTCTCTGCAATCAATTGCAAACAATAAAAAGAACTGAACAATTGCCCAGAAAAAAACGTTAAAGGTAGAAAGCACATCTTCTTTTACATAAAAAATCAACGTTCCCGTATACCCTAAAACAAATAAAAACAGTATTATACTGCCTATAGACTTGGAAAAATTCTTTTTACTGAAGAGGTCGTGCAATAAAATTACCGCACCCCACAAAAGCAACACTGCACTAATTACTTGTGGAAAAAAGCAGAACACAATAGAAGGTACCAGAATGAATACACATACGCACACTGCTTTATATAACGTTGTATTAAACAAAAAACTTATCAGCTTCGTTTTCATTAGAGCATTGCCTCCATCTGTTTTTCAAGTGTTGCTGAAAACGCTTTCTCCGAAAACAACTCATTAAACATATCGAGCGTATTCCGGCGCATTTGCAAATTTTCTTCCGCGGGTGCGTTTGCTGCCAAAGCAGCAGTGCTGCGGATATCTCCACGGCAAACATTCAACCCTATCTTCCTCTTCTCAACAAGTTCATAAGTATCTCCTCCAATGGTATTGAGAATCGGAAGTCCTCCTGCAAAATAGTCGAGCGACTTCATGGTCAGTCCCACGCAGACGGAAGCTTTCATAATATTGATTCCAAAACTGCATATATCAAAAATTTTCTGTTTTTCTGCCAGATCATAAATTTTGCCGTGGAAAACCACCTTTGCGCCGGCATTTTCTGCACAACGAATCAATTCATCACGCGACTCCCCGTCACCGATGATGTGCAGCCTAACCGGGCGGTTTTTCGCAATCTCACCAAGCAGGTCCGCAATTGTGGGAATATCAATAATATTATTAATCGAGCCAAGATAACAGAGGTTCAATTCTTTCGCAGGCAAGGCATCAGGAAGCTTTACGCAAGTAACGCCCGGGCGGCATAAATATAACACTCCGGTATTTTTACCATCCAACTGCCTCTGCAGCACTTCTTGATAAAGCCTGCATTCGGTCGTAATTAAGTCTGCCGCATTCAGCCCCCAATCCCGCACCCTGCGCCACAACGCAAAAGGAGCTGCCAACAACCTTTTTACCTTGCCATTCGGAAAGGTTTCCGGCCACAGATCATACAAGTCCAGAATCAGGCGCACCTTAGGATGACTTTTTTTGTACTTTGCAGCAAATTTCGCCGCGCTGTTCGGCGGGACCATCACAAATAGCAGGTCTGGGTCAATTGTTTCCACTTGCCGAAAGGCGTCTCTGGAAAATATGTAGTGAGAAAACAATCTCGCTACCGAAAGATTTCGGTGATAGGGCCTTGTCGGAACCTGAATCGCACATTGACGGTGAAAGGAAAAAGTTTTCTTTTCTATATGATCAAAATCCGAAATAATATAGGTACATTCATACCCCCGGTTTTGCAAAAACTGCTCCACAAGTTTGATCCTATTTTCATAGTAATTGAAACAACTAATCAAAACTGCATTTTTCTTCATCTCAGCTTGCCTTTCTCTTCAGTTTTTCGAATCGACTCTTCAAAACTGCAAGTTTGATAAGCATCGATATCTCCGGACAAAGAGCGATCATAAACAAGGCTGCCAAACGCCTTATTAATGACATCAACCTTTTTGCAAAATAACCGTAATATGGGATTAAACAAACTTGTCAAATGGATCCGACGCCCGTTTACCTCTGCAATTAACTTGACGGTATCTGAGGTACACATTGTTTCTCTGTTCTGCGGAAAAAAAGTCCCGCTTTCACGGCGATCAATGATACTGCGGATCAACTGACACAGGTTGTCCACAAAAAGCACGCTGCGTTGATTTGATATTTTAGGAAAGAACGGAAACTTATGAGCAAAGCGTGACAGCCTGGGATAATTTCCTTTTGATCCCGGCCCATAAATCATCGGCGGTCGAATAATAGCTGCAGAAAATACAGCGTCTTCCAACTCATGTATTTTGCGTTCCGCTCTTAATTTGCTTTCGCCATAAAAGTTAGCAGGAGCCGGCTCCGTTTCTGCCGTAATAATTCGGTTTTCTCCAATTGGCGCCGCATCTCCGTAAACAATAATGCTACTCATAAAAATAAAAAGCGGGACACCATCTTCTTTTGCCTTTTCCGCCGTCTCTGCCGCTAAACCACAATTCACACGGTAATACAACGCTTCCATAGACGGATCTGCAGATACATGCGCGATCCCCGCAACATGAAAGACTGCGTCAAAGCCAGCGAAAGATTTATCCCGCCAATTTTCCTGCTGCATATCCACGGTTTCTACCGAATAATCTTCCGGCCATTGCGAAAGCCACTTTTCAAAGCTTGTCCCAATATAACTGCCTGCCCCGGTAATCAATATTTTCTTCAAACTACTCATTCCTTTACACGAATACCGCCGGCAAAGTCACAGCGTTTTGCACAGTTCCTTTAGATACGCCCGGAAATCGGCGCCAATTTTTTTATGCTGCAACGCAACTTCAACTGCGGCCTGCATCACGCCGAGTTTATTTCCCATGTCGTACCGTTTTCCGGTGAAATCAACGCCCACCATACCTTGCGTGCGGGCAAGCACACACATGGCGTCTGTCAGCTGAATTTCTCCACCGGCACCGGGCTTCGTTTCATCCAGAATGTCAAAAATCTCGGGCGGGAGTACGCAGCGGCCAAGAATCGAATACAGCGAAAACATCTCCTCAGGCATCTGCGGCTTTTCGATCATGTCGGAAACCGAAAACAGGTTATCCCGCAGATTCTCTACTTTGAGTGAACTATACTTCTTGATCGCTTCTGCAGACACCTCTTTAATGCCGACAACCCCTTTGCCGAATTCTTCATAGGCCCTGCAAAGCTGGCCGCAGGCCGGATCTTCACCGATGATCACATCATCACCGTAAAGCACCGCAAACGGCTCGTTTCCCACAAAGGTGCGCGCACGGCCAATCGCATGCCCCAGACCTTTTGTTTCCTTCTGGCGCACAAAATACACATTAGCCAGGTTTGAGATTGCAACAACTTCATCGTAAATATCCTGCTTACCGGACTGCAGCAGCCTTGCCTCCAGTTCCGGCATGCGGTCAAAGTGATCCTCGATCAGGCCCTTTCCCCGATTGGTAATAATCAGGATCTCTTCAATCCCGGAATGCACCGCTTCTTCGACAATATACTGAATGGCGGGCTTGTCCACAATCGGCAGCATTTCTTTCGGCATCGCCTTTGTTGCGGGCAGCACTCTTGTTCCGAGCCCTGCTGCGGGGATGACTGCTTTCCTGATTTTCCTCATGAAATCGCACTCTCCTAACAAATAGCAGTTTGCACTGTCACAGCAGTATATTGCAAGTTCAATATCTGCATACGCATATGGTATTCTACCACAATACAGTGTCTTTTGCAAGTGTAGGAGATGCAATGTGTATGTGTTACTTGTAGGTGTTACAATGATGAGTGACAACAGGAGAAAATAAAAGTAGCGAATAGG
>JAHZES010000043.1 GCA_019421725.1 Clostridiales bacterium
TCACAGCATGGAGGATATTGCAAAATACAGTGATCGCGTGCTTGTCATGAACGAAAGCCGCGCCGCCATGCTTGCTCCGACGGCCGAAATTTTTGCCCGCGGACGCGAGCTGCAGCAAATGGGGCTTCAGGTTCCGCAGGTCACCCGCATTTTCATGCGCCTGCGCGAGCTTGGCTGCCCGGTAAGCGACAGCGTGTACACGGTGGAGCAGGCGCTGGCCGAGATTCGCCGCGCGCTCCGCAAGAACGCTGCAAACGGAGGTGACCGCCATGATTAAGGATATTACCATCGGTCAGTTTTTTCCGGGAAACTCGGTCGTCCACCGGCTTGACCCGCGCATGAAGGTCACGTTGACCTTGGTGGCTATCGTCTTTGTTTTCGTAGCAAATTCTGCCGCCGCCATTGCGCTGATGACGCTGGCCGTCTTTTCCGTAATCGCGCTCACACGGATCCCCGTCAAGCTTTATTTTAAGGGTCTGAAACCGATCCTGGTCATTATTCTTATTACTTCCCTGCTTAATATTTTCTATATAAAAACCGGCAATATCCTCTGGAGCTGGAAATTCATTACCGTAACCGATCAGGGACTGATGCGCAGCGCCCTGATCGCCATCCGTATTGCCGTCATGATCCTGATCAGCTGTGTCTTAACCTACACGACCTCTCCTACTGATTTGACCGACGCGATTGAGCGCCTGATGAAGCCATTGAAGCTCATCCGGGTACCTGTGCATGAAATTGCCATGATGATGACCATTGCACTGCGCTTTGTGCCGACGCTGCTGGAAGAGACCGACAAAATCACCAGTGCACAAAAGGCTCGCGGCGCCGATCTGGAAAGCGGCAGCCTGATGCAGCGTGTCCGCGCAATGATCCCGATTTTGATTCCTCTGTTTGTTTCGGCGTTCCGGCGGGCTTATGAGCTTGCCATGGCGATGGAATGCCGTTGCTACCATGGCGGCGAAGGCCGCACCCGAATGAAGCAGCTGCATCTGTCTTCGCGCGATTTCATTACGTTGGCGCTCGGCGCCGTCCTGTTCTGCGGGGTGATTCTATGCAACCAGATCCCGCCGTCGCTTTGAGCGCGGAACGCAATCTGCTGCTGCGGCTCAGCTATGACGGAACCCGTTACCACGGTTGGCAGGTGCAGCGGAATGCGCAAAGTGTACAAAGCGTGCTGCAGGACGCGCTCTTCCCGGTGCTCGGCGGCGTTCACGATTTAAAGGGCTGCAGCCGGACGGACACCGGCGTTCATGCCAGAGAATATTTTGTCAGCGTAAAAACCGAAAACGGCAGTTCCCCGCTGCGGCTGCAGGACGCGCTGAACAACCGCCTCCCGCGGGATATCGCCGTGCTGGATTGCCGCGAGGTACCGCTTGATTTTCACGCCCGGTACAGCTGCACCGGAAAGGAATATGTGTATCAGATCTGGAACAGCCGCGTTAAAAATCCGTTTCTGTTCCCGTATTCCATGCCGTATCCCTACGAGCTTTGCACGGAGCAGCTGAACGATGCCGCGCAGGCATATTGCGGAACTCACGATTTTACCTCGCTCTGCTCGGCCGGCAGCAAAAAGCAGGACAACACCCGCACGGTCTTTCGCTTTTCCGTCGAACGGGACGGCCCGCTCGTTACTATGATCACCGCCGCCGACGGATACCTTTACAACATGGTGCGCATTATGGTCGGCACTCTGCTGCGAATTGCGCAGGGCAAGCTTGCTCCCGACGCTCTTCCTGCAGTCATTGCCGCTAAAGACCGCTCTGCCGCCGGCCCAACCGCGCCGGCCTGCGGGCTTTTTTTGAACCGTGTATTTTACGGGAACAACACTGCCGAAGGGGATGACCGCAACGATGGCAAATAAAAGCACCGCAAAACAAAAGAAAAAACGCCTGCTGCCGCGCCCTGTCAAATACCTTTTGCTCGTTCTGGTGCTGCTTGCATTGGGAACCTTTGTGTTCACCAACCGTAAAGCCCTTGCGCCCGCAAATATAAAAAACTGGTTCCAGCAGAATTTGCTCGGTTATTCCGAAGGCGACGGATACCCCGTTTCGTTTCCGGGAACAGCGGTGGACTATAATAATTTTGTACTTTCCAACGGACGCCCCGCCGTGGTAAGCGACACATCCTTTGCCATGTACCGCAGCGGCGGTGCACAGCTGGCGGCAGTCCAGCACGGCTTTTCCTCTCCTACGCTGCAAAGCTCCGGCAACCGTTTTCTTTTGTTGAATTTGGGCGGAAAAAAATATATGACCGGCGACGGCGGTTTATCTGCCTCGCCTGCTTCCTACGATTTCAGCATTTACGGCGGTGCTATTGCCTCCAACGGCAGCTTTGCCATTTTAAGCGGTGCACAGGGCTACGCTTCCATGGCGACGGTTTTTGACTCGCGCGGCGAGCGGCTGTTCCAGTGGGCCTCCCAGAATTATCTGCTTTCGGCATGCAGCCTTTCCGAAAACGGGCAGCAGCTGGCAGCAGCCGGATTCGCCGCACAGAACGGCGATTTGATTTCGCAGGTTTCTCTGTTTTCTATTACGAGCGATTCCCCCACCGCCGTTTTTACGCTGCCGAATTCTCTTCCGAAATCGATCGACATTCTGCAAAACGGCAGCCTGTTCTTTATCGGGGACCGCTCCGCTGCCGTGCTCAACCCGGAAAACGGGCAGCAGACCGCATACGATTACCACGGCGCCGCGCTTTCCTGTTCTGCTTTCCGTGCGGAGCTGGGCGGCGCCATAGCGCTTTCTTCCTCTGGCGGGCGCAATGCCTCGGTAATATTTCTTGCTGCCGACGCTTCCGTATATTCCGTTGCAAAATTTTCCGATCCGGTACTCTCCCTCGACCTCAATTCGGACGGGATACTGATACTCAGCGGCGGAAGACTGGCGCTGCTGGATGAAAACGGAACGGTACTTTCCTCCGCCGAGGCCGGCAATGACGCCCAGCGCGCTCTATACGCCGGCAACGGCACATGCTATGTTCTCGGGCTTTCCGAGCTGCGCCGGGTGGAGCTGCAAAGCAGTCCGGCTTCCTCGGGAGAATAGCTGCCGTGTAACGCTGCGTGAGTGAAATCCGTCAACTTCCTCGTGAAATATGCAAAGTAAACAAAGAGATTTGGCTTCATAATAAAACCAGACGGTTATCATATGACCGGTACCATAATAAAGAACCTGATTCTCAGAAAAGGAGCGTTTGCAATGTCTGAATTAGCAATTCTGGGCGGAAAGAAAGCGGTCACATCCGATCCCGGCGATATGTTTACCTGGCCGATTATCACCAAAGAGGATGAAGAGGCCGTGCTGAATGTTCTGCACCGCCGCGCAATGTCCGGCACTGACATTACCATGCAGTTTGAAAAGGAATTTGCGAAATGGCAGGGCACCGAGTACGCATTGGGCTTTTCTTCCGGCACGGCATCGCTGCAGGCGGCTATGTACGCCGTCGGGATCCGCCGCGGCGACGAGATCATCTGCCCGAGCGTAACCTATTGGGCAAGCTGCATGCAGGTTTTCTCTCTTGGCGGCACCGTGGTGTTCGCCGATATCGACCCCGATTCTCTCTGCATTGACCCGAAAGACATCGAGCATCGGATCGGCCCGAAAACAAAAGCGATCATGGTCGTACATTATCTGAGCCATCCTGCCGACATGGACGCCATTATGGCCATTGCCAAAAAGCACAACCTGAAGGTTATTGAAGATGTTTCCCACGCACAGGGCGGCACATATAAAGGCAAACAGCTTGGTACATTCGGCGATGTGGCAGCCATGAGCCTGATGACCGGAAAATCCTTTGCCATCGGTGAAGCCGGCATGCTGGTCACCAATAGCCGCGAGATTTACGAGCATGCGCTGGTGCTGGGGCATTACGAGCGCTTTAACGCAAGCGAAATTGAATCCGAAGACCTGAAGCCGTATTGCGGGCTGCCGATGGGCGGCTTCAAATACCGGATGCATCAGATGAGCTCGGCCGTTGGTCTGGTTCAGCTGAAGCATTACGATGAGCGCTGCGTAGAGATCCGCAAGGCTATGAACTACTTCTGGGATCTGCTGGAGGGTGTTCCGGGGATCCGCGCTCACCGCACCAACGAGGCAGAAGGCACAACGATGGCCGGCTGGTACTGCGCACACGCACACTATGTTCCCGAGGAGCTTGGCGGTCTGAGCATTACCCGCTTTGTGGAAGCGCTCGAAGCAGAAGGGGTGGACGGTATTTACCCCGGAGCCAATAACGCCTTGAACACGCACGCAGTCTTTAAAACCGCCGATATTTACGGCGACGGCAAGCCGACCCGTATTGCATTTGCCGACCGCGATGTTCGCGAGCTGGACAGCGATCTTCCAAACAGCGAGGCGCTTGGCGCACATACCTTTGCAATTCCGTGGTTTAAGCATTACCGTCCTGAAATTATTGAGCAGTATGCCAACGCTTTCAAAAAGGTCGCGCTGAACTACAAAGAGCTTTTGGCGGACGACCCGGGAAACCCCGAAAACATTGGCGGATGGCATTTCTTTAAACACACCAAAAAAGCCTGATTTATCTCCTGAACCGACTTTTCCTCATCCTCTCTTTGAAAATGCCGCGGTTTCCGACGGAAATCGCGGCATCTTTCTGTGCTCCCCTCTTTTCGTCCGGAGCAAAAGGAGGTATAATAAAGGATGAAATCCTGCCCGGCGCCGGGCAAAAGGAGGGACGCTTTATGACCCATCCGCGTGAAGACCCGGTAGTTCTTTGCAGAATGGTGGACAATAATAACGGGGATCTGAATTTTTTCATTCGGAAATACTCCATTGATTCCAGTCTTTCTCCGGTGCTCCACACACACGACAGCATCCAGATCGATTATATCTACAGCGGCAGTGCGCGCCATATGGTACACGACAACGTCTGCGACGTGGTGCATGGAGATATTTTTGTTATTCCACCGTTTGTTCCGCATCTGCTTTCTCCCGCTGAACAGGCTGCGGCAGAGATCATTGAATTTGAATTTCTGCCCAGCTTTATCAATCCCGCCTTTGACCGCGTCACCACCTCGGAAGCATTTTGGGATTTCGCATACATCGAACCGTTTCTGGTTGAAGAAAATCTGGTAAAGCCCCGGCTGAATCTTGCCGGAAAAATTCAGATCGAAGTGGAAAACCTGCTCAACGAAGCGCTTCGGGAAAACGGGCTCCGCCGGCCCGGCTTTGAATTGCTGATCAAATCTCTTTTGCTGAAGCTTTTGGTTATTGTTGGCCGGGAGCTGACCGAAGGCCTGACCGATTCCAAAACGCGCCCGCTTTTTGACCGTCACCGCGACGCCATTAAGGGTGCCATTAATTACATTGAAGAACATTTTACCGAAAATCTGACCATCGATTCCGTTGCGAAGATGTTTATGCTCTCTCCGTCGTTTTTTGGCTATCTTTTTAAGAACCTGACTTCTAAAACCTTTACGGAATATCTGAAAAATCTTCGGATTGCCAAAGCGGCGGAAATGCTGAAAACCTCTGACAAAAAGGTGATCGAAATCTGCTATGAATCCGGCTTCAATAATCTGAATCATTTTAACCGAACATTCAAGCAGAGCATCGGTGTCTCTCCGGGCACATACCGCAAAGAAAATTCCTGACCGCGGTTTGTTATTTATGAAAAAAGCGCATTGTGCGCCGATTTTCATTTGTGTTAAAATAGAATGCGCGTATTTGTGAAAATGAAAGGCTGGATGAATGGATGAATATCGCTGTTGCTCAATCGGGAGGGCCCACCTGCGCCATTAACGCTTCTTTGGTAGGCGTTTTTCGCGAAGCCCTGCAAAGCGAGCAAATTGAAACCATATACGGCTCCCTCAACGGAATTGAGGGAATGATCGGGGATAAGCTGGTCAACCTTTCGGACAGGTTTGCAGGAGAAGATGACATTGCTCTGCTTTTGCAGACGCCGTCCACTGTGCTTGGCTCCTGCCGGTACAAGCTGCCGTCCCCTGAAAAGGACCCTTCCCCCTATGAAGCCGCACTTGCCACCATGCAGCGCCACAACATCGGCGCGTTCTTTTACATCGGCGGCAACGATTCTATGGACACCGTGGCCAAGCTTTCCGCCTGGCTGGTACAAAAGGGCAGCCCCATCCGCGTGATCGGCGTTCCGAAAACCATTGATAATGACCTGATGTATACCGACCACACTCCCGGGTTCGGCTCTGCGGCAAAATATGTCGCCGCCACTGTGCAGGAGATCATCCGCGACAGCTCGGTTTACAGTCTGCAGTCCGTCACTGTGATAGAAATTATGGGGCGTCACGCAGGCTGGCTGACCGCCTCCTGCTCTGTTTTGCGTGTCAACGGGGAAACGGCGCCGCACCTGATCTATTTGCCGGAAAACCCGTTTTCCGTGCAAAAATTTCTTGACGACATCCGCCAGCAGCAAAAAAAACACAAGGCCGTCGTCGTTGCCGTTTCAGAAGGAATTTCTCTTTCTGCAGACGAAGCCGACAGCGGATTTTTCTCCGGCGTAACGGATCCGTTTGGGCACAAATATCTTTCCGGCGTGGGAAAATGCCTGGAGCACATTGTCCGCCGCGAGCTGCACTGCAAGGTACGTTCCATTGAACTGAATGTAATGCAGCGCTGTTCCTCGCACCTGGCCTCTTTGACCGACCTTGAGGAGGCTCAGCAAATCGGCGCCGGAGCGGTTCAGGCCGCCTTGGCCGGTAAAACGGGGAAAATGATGACCTTCCTCCGTACCGCCGACCACCCCTACACCATACAAATCGATTCGGTGGACGCAGGCAGTGTGGCAAACAGGGAAAAGCTTTTCCCTGCCGAATGGGTCAATGAACAGCAGAACAACGTGCTGCCCGCCGCGGTTGATTATTTTTTGCCGCTGATCCAGGGCGAGCCCGCAATTCGTATGCAGAACGGCCTCCCCGTCCACTATATCATCTGAGCTTTTGCGCCCTCCCGCGGTTACGGGTCTCCCGCAACCGCGGGTTGCTTTTTTGACAACGATTCGTCGGTTGCGTTTCTGATCCCGTTCGGTATAATAAAATTAAATTTCTCTGTTGCGGCTACCGCAGGCCGATGCCGCACCGGGGAACAAATCAGAAAAAGGGAGCGATCGTCTTGCTGAATGAAAAGTTATCTGCTCTGCGCAAGCGCGCGGGATTTTCGCAGGAAAAGCTGGCCGAAATCCTCGACGTAACGCGTCAGGCGGTGCAGAAGTGGGAACGGGGCGCCGCTATGCCGGACATTCCGAAGCTTATCGCCATAACGTCGCTGTTCGGCGTCTCGCTGGATTATTTGCTGAACAACCGGGAACCGGATGCCGACGCGGTACGCCACGAAAGCACCGGTCTGCCGCAGTATGCCTCTTTACCGGACTGGGAGGCCTATTACTCCCAGCTTCCCCTGGAGCTTCGCCAATCCTGCGAAGAAGGACGCGACGTAAAGCGCTACGAAAAGCTTGCCGCAGAAATTGACCGTCTGCCGCCCGATGTACACAAGAAACAGCTGGCAGACACGTTTTACGAAATCATTGAAAGTGCGCCGCAGCGCGCCGGCTACCGCTATGTGGAACCCTCGGATTATGCGCATATCGCCCTGCTCTGTACTCCTCCGGCCGCAGAGCCCGTACCAGGGCCGGAAACTCCGTCTTCCAAACTGCGCGGTGCGTGGCTTGGGCGGATCTGCGGCTGTCTGCTGGGCAAGCCGCTGGAGGGCATTCGCCTTTCCGAGCTGATCCCCTTCCTGAAGCAAAGCGATAACTATCCGCTGCACCGGTATCTGCGTTCCTCCGACGTGACCGATGCGGTACGGGACACCTATTCTTTTGGGTTTACCAACCGTTTCTATTCGGACACCGTTTCCGCCGCTCCGTCGGATGACGACACCAATTACACGGTGCTCGCTCTGCGTCTGCTGGAACAGTACGGACATGAATTCACCTCTGAAAATGTTGCTGAACTGTGGATAGATTCCCAGGTAAAGCGGGCATATTGCACCGCAGAGCGCGTCGCCTACCGAAACATTGTCAACGGGTATCGGCCGCCGGACACCGCAACATGGCGCAACCCGTACCGCGAATGGATCGGCGCACAGATTCGCGCCGATTTTTACGGTTACATCAATCCCGGGAATCCCAAGGCTGCTGCGGAGATGGCATGGCGTGACGCACGCATCTCACATGTAAAAAACGGCATTTACGGCAGCATGTTTGTCGCAGCGATGCTGGCGAAGGCCGCTGTCTGCACAGAAATGGAACCGGTTATTGAAGCGGGGTTGGCCTGTATTCCATTTACCAGCCGTCTGCATGAAACCGTCTCGGAAATTCTGAACGATTTTCGTTCCGGCGTTTCACAGGAAGAGTGTGTACGCAGCATTCAGACCCGTTTCGACGACCGTTCTCCCCACGATTGGTGCCACACCATCTCAAACGCCGCAATTGTGACCGCCGCGCTGCTGTACGGCGGCACAGACTTCGGCAAAACGATCTGCCTGGCAGTAGAATGCGGCTTTGACACCGACTGCAACGGCGCCACTGCCGGTTCTGTTCTTGGAATGCTGCTGGGCGAATCCGAGATCGGTTCGGAATGGTCTGCGCCGCTGCACGGAAAGCTGGAGACTACCATTTTCGGCATGGGCACGCTCACCTTGGACGATTTGTGCGCGCGCACAGAAAAATGGATCTCGCGCTGAACTTCCTCAGCACAAGTAAAAAGCCTGCCGCAAAATGCGGCAGGCTTTTTACTTGTGCTTCCTTCTGACTGCAGGAAAGAAACACTGCGGCGGCGATGGCACCAAAACCGCACGGACTACGCAATGAAAGGAAGTCCTTCAACAGCCGGTATCATCAGCGCGGCGATGGCTCCTGAAATCAAAA
Source organism: Clostridiales bacterium (assembly GCA_019421725.1). Lineage (GTDB taxonomy): Bacteria > Bacillota > Clostridia > Oscillospirales > Acutalibacteraceae > CAKXIK01. Next base: position 8,857 of record JAHZES010000043.1, read on the forward strand.
GGCCGATAAAAAGATACGGTAATGCTGCTCGTAACAATTTTTTCGTCATGTCGTGATACCTCCTGTTGTTTTGTTGACATCATTGTACCACGAACAAAGCGGTCTGTATACGATTGTTACAACACTGTAACTATTTGTAACCTTTTTGTAACTTTTTCGCCCTCTCACACAAGCCCGGGCGGAGCGCCTCAAGCTCTCTCAACCGGGAATTCAGCAAGATTTTGACGGCCCGGCCTGCGTTTTCCCTGTTCCATTTCATGAACCAGCCGTACCACGGTATCGTTAAACGGAGTTGCTTTGCCCACAGCCCTTCCTGCAGCGCAGACTGCGCCATTGATGGAGTCAACCTCGGTCAACTTTCCTTTTTCCAGATCCTGCAGCATGCTGGCCTTCAACGCCGCATGCTTTTTAATGGCAACCGGGATAATCGCAAAGGATATCCTCCGTTTCAAAGCAGAACGGTAATCCAGAAGACGCACGATATCCTTGCCCTGAACCGGTTCGATTCTGACGCCGGAAGCCGCCGCAACATCAATGCATTCCTTGATCAGGCGCTGTACACAACGGCGGGAGGCTTTGTCGTTTGCCGCATCACCGAATGTTCCGCCGATCACCGCGCTCATCCCACTGAACGCAGCGTTGATCAGCAGCTTTGACCAGCGTACCCCTGCAAAATTGGATTCTACCGTCACCGGGCACATTTTTTCCAGGACGGCTTTTACCTGATCGATCTTTGCAGGCATCACCTTTCCGAAGCTTCCCAAACCGAAGGAGAGCGCGTCCGGAGCGCTGGTCAATTCCGCTTTGCCCGGTGCAAGCAGCGTTGCTCCCCAGGCCACGGTGCAGCCCAACACTCGCGAATCACCAAGAATTTTCATAAGCTCCGGTTCTGGCAAGCCGTTCTGCATCGTACAAAGCACACCGCTTTTACCGAGAAACGGCTGCAGAAAGCCGGCGGTCTCTCTATTTTCAAGCTGCTTGGTCATCAAAAAAATAATATCGTATTCCCCTTGCATTTCTTCCGGGAGCAGTGCCGTAACCGGAACAGTAACGGATACGCTCCCGCTGATTTGCGCTCCGTGCCGATTCAACTCCTCCACATGGGCGCGGTTGCGATTGATCAGCTCCACCGGCTGTCCGTTTCGTGTCAGGTAAGCGCCGAGCACCGTACCGAGCGAGCCTGCGCCATAAATTGCAATCCTCATAAACGCCATTCCTTTCCAATGCTTCAGAGCGGCTTTACATGGTGCAGCAACCGAACCGATTTCCGTCCATGTCCGTGACGGTTTCAAACCGCACCGTCGCCTTCTCCGCCCATCATTGAAATCTATTATAATCGATTCCAATGCAATTGACAACCGCAATAATACAGACTATAATTTGACAATACAGCCGGGCTGTCCCGGCGGGAAAGAGGTGTCTGTGATGATTCACGGTGCGATCGTGCTGGAAGGCGGCGCTCTGCGAGGCGTTTATACTTCCGGTGTACTGGATGTTCTGCAGGAACATCAACTGGAACTGGAGTGCGCTGCCGGTGTTTCTGCCGGCGCACTTAATGCGCTGGGATATGTTTCCCATCAGCCGGGCTGGGCTGCAAAAATCAATCTGGAATATGCGCACGACCCGCGCTATCTGGGCGTTCGCCCGTTAGTAAAATCGCACAGTCTGTTTGGCTACGACTTTATGTTCGGCGAGATCAGCGAACAGCTGATCCCCTTTAACTATGAAGCGTTCTATTCCTCTCCGCAGCGCTATGTTGCCGTCGCAACAAACTGCCTGACCGGAGAGCCCGCCTTTTTTGAACGGGGCAAGTGTGCAGATATCATGCGCGCGGCACGCGCCTCGGCCAGTATTCCTCTGATCGCGCCGTTTGTCCGCTTTGCCGGAGTTCCCTATCTCGACGGAGGTATTGCGCTCTCGGCTCCCGTTGACTGGGCGCTGGAACAGGGATATGATAAGGTTGTCGCCGTTCTGACGCGCAACAAAGGATTCCGGAAGCCGCCCGTCTCACGCGGGCAGCAAGAATTGAGCGAGGTGCGTTACCGGCGCTACCCAAACCTGATTCGTGCAATGAACACCAATCCGCTGCGCTATAACCGGCAGATGGCACACTTTGACAAACTGGAGGCTCAAGGAAAAATTTTTATTATCCGCCCACAATGGCCAATCACCATCTCCAGTTTGGAACGCGATACTTTGCGTTTGCGCCTTTTGTATGAACAGGGGCGAAAGGAAGCAGAAGCGCTTCTGCCCGCGCTGCAGGCATATCTGGAAGGCTGAAAAAAGGATCGCGGCACTTGAATCGTGCCGCGATCCTTCTGTTTTTTAAGGTCAGGCCGCGCTTCAGCCCTCTACGCGCCCCTCCTGCTTTGCTTTTTCAATCACCTTTTGCGCAACGGCAGGCGGCGCTTCTTCATAGCGCGCAAATTCAAAGGAATAGCTTCCGCGCCCTTGAGTCGCCTGGCGGATAAATGTTGTAAAATCATTCATCTCGGCCATTGGAACCTCGGCCTCAATCTCCTGACGCCCGGGCTTACCCGGATTCATTCCGAGAACACGACCGCGGCGTTTGTTGATCTCTCCCATTATATCTCCCATATTGTCGTCAGGCGCGTTTACCCGCAGCGTACCGATCGGCTCCAGCAATACCGGATTTGCAAGCGGCATTCCGGCCTTATACGCAAGTGCGGCCGCCATTTTAAATGACATTTCGCTGGAGTCCACCGGATGGTATGAGCCGTCGTAAAGTGTTGCACGCAAACCAACCACCGGATACCCTGCCAACGGCCCCTTGACAATGCAGTCACGCAGACCTTTTTCCACCGCCGGGAAAAATCCCTTCGGCACCGAACCGCCCACCACGCGCTCGCCGAACTCCATCGTCTCGCTTTCACACGGTTCAAACTCGATCCAAACGTCGCCGAACTGGCCGTGGCCGCCCGTCTGCTTTTTGTGACGTCCCTGCACCTGCACCTTTTTACGGATCGTTTCCCGGTACGCCACCCGCGGCTGCTCCAGCTGTACCTCAACACCGAACTTGCTCTTCAGACGCGACGCAATAACATCCAGGTGCTGTTCGCCCAATCCATAAAGAATCATCTGACGTGTTTCACTGTTGTTTTCAAACCGGATGGTCGGGTCCTCTTCCATCAGACGCAGAATTCCCTGCGCAATTTTTTCCTCATCGCCCTTGTTCTTTGGCCGTATCGCCATAGAAAGCGACGGCTTCGGCGGTTCGATCCCGGCCAGAACCACCGGAGCCTCGGCGGCGCAGAGAGTATCTCCTGTTCTGGCCTGCGCAAGCTTTGCGACTGCGCCAATATCTCCCGCTGCGATGTACGGCGTATCTTCCTGCTTTTTGCCGCGTACGGTCAGCGTCTTTCCTATTTTCTCCGGCATACCGGTCCTCATATTGATCAACTGCTGATCCGATGAGAGCCTGCCGCGAATCACCTTTAAATAAGAAAGCTTGCCGACAAACGGGTCGGCTACCGTTTTAAATACCACCGCGGCCGTCGGTGCAGAGGGATCTACCGCAATTTCCTGCAGGTCGTCTCCTACCGTCGCCGTTTCTCCTCCCTTTGCCTCTGCGGTCGGCGCCAGCCACGCCAGACCGGTCATCAGCTGATCGATCGCCTGCATGGACTGGGACGCACCGCAAAACACCGGGTACACCGTTCCGTTGCGCACACCGGTGCTCAGGCCGACGATCAGCTCCTCCGGTGTAAAGGTCTCTCCTGAAAAATATTTTTCAAAGGCTTCGTCGCTCGTTTCGGCAACTGCCTCGTTGATCGCGGTACGCAGCCCGTCCAGCCGGGCGCCCATCTCCGGAATCGGCACCTCGGCTGGCTTTCCGTCACGATATGCATACGCCTTGTACTCCAGCATATTGACATAGCACTGCACCCTGTGCTCCTGTACAAACGGCACCACAATAGGACAAACCGCCGGACCGAACTCGGTTTTCAATTCTTCGAATACCTTATAAAAATCCGCATGATCCGAATCAAGCTTGTTGACAAAGAAAAATTTTGCCAGGTTCCTGTCGCCTGCGGCTTCAAACGCTTTTTCCGTTCCGACCGCTACACCGGATTTGCCCGAAATATTGATCAGAACCGTTTCGGCCGCCCTGATCCCTTCGCACACTCCCTCGGCAAAATCAAACAGGCCGGGCGTGTCCAGCAAATTGATTTTTTCGCCCTTCCATTCCAGCGGAGCAACAGCCGTTGCCACGGTAGCCTGGCGTTTTACTTCCTCCGGGTCAAAATCACAAACGGTATTTCCGTCTGCTACCTTGCCAAGGCGGTCGGTTGCACCCGCCAAATAAAGCAGGGCCTCCGCCAGGGAAGTCTTTCCCGAACCGGCATGGCCTGCAAGGGCAATATTTTTGATGTTTTTCGCTTCGTACTGTTTCAACGTTCTTAAACTCCTTTCTGATATGGCGCCCAAAAAAACCGGCGTACCAATATGAAC
>JAHZES010000044.1 GCA_019421725.1 Clostridiales bacterium
TGACTGCGAGGCGGATTGACGTGCAGATGAAAGCTCAAATTATGGACGAGGCTGCGGTGTTCCGCGCTCTGATGCGAATCGCGCATGAAATTGAAGAGCGTAACAGTAGCTGCAGCGAACTTTGTCTGGTGGGGATCTGCCGCCGGGGTGTTCCGCTGGCGCAGCAAATTGCGCAAAATATCCGCAGCTTTTCCAAAATACAGATTTATGTAGGCGGGTTGGATATTTCCAACCACCGCGACGACGGAAGAATTTCCCAAAACGGAAACGGCACTGAGATCAATTTTTCGGTGGAGGGGCGTACGGTTGTGCTGGTCGATGATGTGATCTGCACCGGGCGTACGATTCGTGCGGCGATGGACGCCCTGATGGAGCATGGCCGTCCGGCGTGTATCCAACTTGCCGTGCTGATTGACCGCGGACACCGGGAACTGCCGATCCGCGGCGATTACGTCGGCAAAAATGTGCCGACGGCCCGCAGTGAGATCGTGCGGGTTTGCCTGCCCGGTTTTGACGAAAGCACCGGAGTCAGAATTTATTGCCGTACAGACGGTAAGACCGATTGAGTTGTTGTTTTTTGCAATTCTGCAGTTTAATAAATCTGCGATTCTGAAACAGAAAAGGAAGGATTCGAATGAAAAACAAACTGGTCATTCCGCCCGAAGGAATCCGCGATGCAAGAAAGCTTGGGATTCCGAAGATGCTTCTGCTGGGTGTGCAGCACATGTTTGCCATGTTCGGCGCCACCATTTTGGTGCCGGTGCTTACCGGGCTGAGCATGTCGGCGACGCTTCTGTTTGCCGGACTTGGTACGCTGTTGTTTCATCTGTTTGCCAAAGGAAAGGTTCCCGCATTTCTTGGCTCATCGTTTGCGTTTCTTGGCGGTTACGCCACGGTAAAGGCGTTGGGCGCACAGTATGGCCTCAGCGAGCAGCAATCGCTTCCGTATGCCTGCATGGGCGTTGTTGCGGCCGGTCTGCTGTATTTTGTTCTTGCCGCGTTGTTCAAGCTGTTCGGAGTCAACCGCGTGATGAAATTTTTCCCGCCCATCGTTACGGGCCCCATTATTATTGCTATCGGCCTGACGCTTTCCGGTTCGGCTATCACCAACTGCTCCGCAAACTGGTGGATCGCTCTGCTGGCCATTGTCATCATTGTGGTCTGCAATATCTGGGGCAAGGGAATGGTTAAAATTGTCCCGATTTTGCTCGGTGTGATTGGTTCTTATGCCGTTGCGGCTATTTTGGATGCCGCAGGAGTGGCGCAGCTGCTGGACCCGGAAAAGGTTCTTGCTCTGAAGGACGCCGCGTGGATCGGTCTGCCGTTCCAGTGGAGCGATACGGGTCTGTCCATTTTTGGTGACGGACTCAACAGCAGTCTGCTGATCAGCTCTATTATTACCATTATGCCGATTGCTCTGGCGACGATGGTAGAACATATTGGAGACATGTGCGCTATTTCCTCCAGTGTCGGTGAAAATTATCTGCAGGATCCCGGTTTGCACAGAACCCTGATGGGCGACGGACTGGCGACCATTCTTGCGTCGCTGTTTGGTGCGCCTGCGAATACAACATACGGTGAAAATACCGGCGTTTTAAACCTGACAAAGGTATACGACCCGCGCGTCATTCGGATCGCGGCCTATATTGCGATTCTGTTTTCCTTCTGCCCGAAGTTTGTTGCCTTGATCAACTGCATGCCGACGGCAACCATTGGCGGCGTTTCGCTGGTCCTTTATGGTATGATCTCTGCAGTTGGTGTGCGCAATGTAGTTGAAAATCAGGTCGATTTTACCAAGTCCCGTAATGTAATTATTGCGGCGCTGATCCTTGTGCTGGCCATTGGAATCAAGTACGGCGAAAATGACGCGCTTTCCATCGGCTTTGCCAGCCTTTCCGGCATTGCGGTTGCGGCTCTGGTCGGTATTATCCTCAATGCGGTCCTTCCCGGCAAGGATTATGAGTTCGGCAAAGACAAAAAGGGAGATACCTCGGTCAATTTTGAAGTCGGACGAAACGACTGAGCGCTGTTCTGAAAGAAAAAACCATGCACTGAAATCGGGCTGTCTGCCGGTTTTCAGCGCATGGTTTTTATTTTGTCTTTTTCGCATCCGGAAGTTTAGCCCGGGGAAGGGCTGCCTTTGTCCGCGCTGCGTATGACCGAAAGCAGGCGCTCTGTCATCTGAGCGAAGCCCTGCCGGTTTGGATGCAAAAATCCGTCCTCAAATAACCCGGTATCATGGTCGATCAATGTACTGCCGTCAACCAGCGTCATATGGTCGTATTTTCGGGATTCCTGCAGCAGAATGTTTTTGATTTCGGTAAGAGGTGCACCGTGCGGAGGCAGATTGTCGCAGTCCGCGCGCCAAAGGGGGCTGATAATATAGATCGGTGTTTTGGAAAACAGTTCGTGCAAATGGGTAAGATAGGCGGAAACGTTTCTGCAGATCACTTCAAGGGAGGCGCAGTCGTGCCAGTCGTTGGTTCCGTAAGCCACTGTGATGCATACAGGCTGAAAGGGCAGATGTTCCAATCCGTTTAAACTTTCGGACTGAAAAATGTGGCCGCCGATTCCCTGATTCAGCGCGTCGACATCCAGTGCATCGGCAAGGCGCGCCACATAGCATTTACTTGGCCACCCCGCAACAAAGCCCTGTGTAATAGGATCCCCCAGACAAAGGATCTGCGGCCTTTTGGCGGCAGGTTCCAGTGAACCGTTCGAACGCAGATTGGCAAAACCGCAGCCGACGATCAAAGGCAGAACGATCTGCACTTCGCGAAGGCGGTGCTGCGGATTGGAAAAAGAAAAGCGAAGAGTCCCGCGCCGGGGCAATTCAGACTTGACCAATCGGCCGTCCAACCAGAAATCGATTCCATCCACCTTGGTATGGCCGTGGTTTCCGCCGCCAAACATGCGTTTCATGTTTTCCTTGGCCTGTTTTTTATCGGCGGGGCGGACTTGTCTGGCGACCGGTAAAAAAAGCTTTAAGACGTTATGGGGACGGCAGCAAATGGAGATTCGGCTGCCATTGGTGCGAAAACGCAGAATGACCCCGGCAGCGGAATCTGTCATAGCGTGCCACATGGCGTTTGGGGCAACAGCCTGCAGCTGCTCGGGGAAAAAACGGTAAAATGAAACGAAGCCGTCTTTTCCGGTAACGAAGGCGACCGCATTCTGCGCAAAAATTTCCGGATTCATTTTACACCTCTTTTTGTAAACTGTTTCAAAATATTTTGGCAGAGAGCAAATTAAAAAATACCAGACGTACCCGGCAGAAGTACGTCTGGTGTAATACTTTTCCGAGAAAATCAGTTTTCGGGGAAAAATGCGTTGTGAATAGCACGAACAGCGCGGTCGGCATCCTCGCGGGCGATCAGAACAGAAACCTTGATCTCGCTGGTTGCGATCATCTGGATATTGATTTGAGCGCTGTAAAGCGCTTCAAACATTTTGCTGGCAACACCCGCATGAGTTTCCATGCCGGCGCCGACGATAGAAACCTTGGCAACGTCTTCGTCATAAATAACCTGTGAATCGCTGAACGTATCGTCCAGGATCGCCAAAGCGTCTTTCAGGTAACCGGAGGCAACGGTGAAGGTAATATCCTTTGTACCGTCGCGGCCAACCGACTGAAGGATAATATCAACATTGATATCTTTAGCCGAAAGGCGAGAGAAGAGCTTAAATGCGGTGCCCGGTTCATCCGGTACGCCAATAACCGAAATCCGCGCCACATTCGTGTCTTTTGCAACTCCGCTGATCATCATTTTTTCCATTCTGGTAGCCTCCTTCACAATTGTGCCGGGAACATTGGTCAGGCTGGAAAGAACCTCCAGCTCGACGCTGTATTTTTTTGCCATTTCCACGGAGCGGTTGTTGAGAACCTGTGCGCCCAGCGTTGCAAGCTCCAGCATTTCGTCGTAGGAAATCGCATCCAATTTGGTCGCGGTCGGAACCTTGCGCGGGTCGGCGGTGTAAACGCCGTCCACGTCCGTATAAATCTGACATTTATCGGCCTTCATAACGGCAGCAATGGCGACGGCGCTGGTGTCGCTGCCACCGCGGCCAAGCGTTGTCATGTCGCCATATTGATTGACGCCCTGAAAGCCAGCAACAACCACAATATTGTGTTTATCAAGCTCTGCCTTCAAACGGTCGGTTTCCACGCGCTTGATGCGGGCGGCGCTGTAGGTGGAATTCGTTTTAAATCCCGCCTGCCAGCCAAGCAGAGAAACGACCGGGTACCCCAGTTTTTGAATTGCCATGGCAAGCAAAGCGATGGAGATCTGTTCGCCGGAAGCCAAAAGCATATCCATTTCGCGCCGGGATGCGTTCGGGTTGATTTCATTTGCCTTGTCGATCAGATCGTCGGTGGTATCGCCCTGCGCGGAAACAACGACGACAACGTCGTTGCCCTGTTTATAGGTGTCGGTGACAATGCGCGCAACATTAAAAACGCGTTCTGCGTTTGCAACCGAAGTTCCGCCGAACTTTTGAACAATCAGACTCATACGTAGTTCCCTCCAATAATCAAGTCTATCTATCACCAAACGGGTCAGTCCAGAAAAACGGCTGCACCGTGACTGTCGCTTTTCAAAATTTTAAGCTGCCAGCCGGAAATTTCTTTTTCCTCCAGCCGCGCGATCGCATATTTCTCAAAGTCCTGAGAAACCTCATCGCCGATGATAGCGATGATCGACGGACCTGCGCCGCTGATGTACGTTCCGTAGGAACCAAGCTCATAGGTAATGCGGAACACCTGCTCAATACCGGGGATAAAGTGCGCACGGTACGGCTGGTGCAGCGTATCCTGCACCGCAACGCGCAGGTTTTCCAGAGAGCCGGAAAACAGTGACGCAGTGATCAGTGCGGAACGGGAAAGATTATACACCGCGTTCTGCCGGGAAACTTCCTGCGGAAGAACGCCGCGGGCTACTTCTGTTTTCAGCTCGAACGGCGGAATCAACACCGCAAAACGGATTTTTGGTGCAACAGGAACGCTGACGCTGTAAACGCGTCGGTTTTCCACAGCAGACGCCACCAGACCGCCCAGCACGGCGGGGGTGGTGTTGTCGGGGTGGCCCTCCAGCCGGTTGGCCAGATTAACGATCTCGTGCCGGTCGAACGGATTGCCGAGCAGCCGGTCTGCACCGAGCAGGCCGGCTACAATACAGGCGGAGCTGCTGCCCAGGCCTCGAGTCATCGGAATATCGCTTTGCTGCTCGATCCGAAGACCGGGCAGCCTTGCACCGCATTCGTCATAAAGCTGTTTGGCTGCCCAATAGATCAAATTGTCTTCTCCGGTCGGAACATCCAGCCCGTCGCGTGAGGAGATGAAAATGCCGTCCTCCTCTTCCATCCAAACCTGATTGTAAAGAGTGAGTGCAATGCCGAGAGAATCAAAGCCGGAGCCGAGGTTGGCACTTGTTGCAGGAACCTGAATACGGATCATGAAAGAAAAAACCTCTCTTTTGCGTGGGATTATTTAAGACCGGCAAGACGGATCTGACTTGCAACCGTGCAGCCATGCTTCATAAGCGCGGCGCATTTCCGGTCCAGAATCTCTTCGGCTTCTGCGCAGGACGTTACAAAGGCCATTTCGCCGGCGGGGGCGTTTTTGCGTTTCAGGAAGGCGACCTTTCCAAATGCCTCCTCAATTGCCGTCTGGGCATTTTCCACAGAGGAAGCGCAAACACGGTAATATTTTCTTACGGCGGCTTTGCGATAATCCGCAACAACGCCGTCGCCGCCGTCTGCCCAGCTCAGATATTTGCGGGTGTCCAGATGTTTTGCGCAGTCAATTATGTCGGCCACCACAGCGCTGGCGGTGGGGAATTTGCCTGCTCCTTTGCCGTAAAACAGCACGTCGCCGGTTTCATCGCCTTCGACCATAATTGCATTGAAAACATCATCCACGCCTGCCAGCTGGCTCTCGCGGGGAACAAGATACGGGGCTGTGATAACATATACGCTTCCGTCGTCCATACGGCGCGTACAGCCAAGCAGCTTAACGGCGCAGTCAAATTCATCGGCGTATTCAACATCCGCCAGAGAAACGCCCGTGATACCTTCGGTGTGGACCTGACGGGGATAAATGTGGCGTCCAAAGGCCAGCGAAGCCAGAATGCAGATTTTGCGGCAGGTGTCGTGCCCCTCAATGTCTGCGGCCGGATTGCGTTCCGCATAGCCAAGCTTTTGCGCCAGAGCCAGCGCGTCCTCAAACGACATTTGCTCCTTTATCATTTTAGTCAGAATAAAGTTTGTGGTTCCATTTAAAATGCCAGAGATCTGCTGTACCTCATTTGCCGCAAGGCACTGCACCATGGGGCGGATGATCGGGATTCCGCCGCCCACGCTGGCTTCAAAAAGAAAATTCGCATTGTACTTTTCGGCAAGCTGCAAAAGCTCGGCGCCTTTTTCCGCAACCAGCTCCTTGTTGGAGGTGACGACGCTTTTGCCTTCAGAAAGGCAGCGCGAAACAAATTCAAAAGCCGGGTGCAGACCGCCCATTACTTCAACGACGATCTTGATTTCCGGGTCATTGGCAATCAGTTCAAAGTCCTTGATAAATTTATCTGAATAAGAAAGTCCGGGAAAATCGCGGAGGTCGAGAATATATTTTACGTTGATCTCCTGCTTGGCACGTTTGGCAATGCTGTCATGGTGAGAAAGAAGAACCTCCACCACGCCGGAACCAACGACACCGTGTCCCATTACGGCAACCTGAATCATGAACAAAGACATCCTTTCCAAAATAAAAATCCTGCGAAAAATGTTGCGCCGGCCATGCAAATGCTAATTGCCGGAAATGCTTTCGATTGTGTCGACACCGTCAATATTCCTCAGTCGGTCAAGCAGCTGGGAGACGGAAATATCAAGGTGCTGCACGTCGCATGAAACCGCGACCAGTGCAGCTCCGGCGATCGGGATATTCTGATTGACCGTCAGAATATTTGCTCCCGCATTATAGAATGTCGAAATCAGCGACATTAATACCCCCGGTTTATCCCGCAGGATCGCGTGAACGGAGATGATATGGGAAGCGGGTGCGTCGCTGTAAGCATAAACACAATCCTTATACTTGTAAAACGCGCTGCGGGAAATTCCGACCAAGCGGGTTGCCTCGGCGGCGGAATGGGCCTGACCGGTAGAAAGAAGCTTTTTTGCGTCCACGACCTTTAAAAAAATTTCCGGCAGAGCAGAAGAAGAAACCAGCAGAAACGAGGAATCCTTCATGAAAGAGTCCACCACCTGAATACGAATGTATTGTGTCGAAATACAATATACCATGCATTGAAAAGATTCTCAAATGCGAAAATAGAACAAATCAGAACAAATACAGGGGAAAAAGAGCAAAAACACGGTAAAATTCTTAAATTACTTCCAATACCGCTTAATAGCTCCTGTTTTCTATTGATTAAAATCAAAGAATATAAGAGTGTTTTTTAGCAAAAGACGGATGACTTTTATACGGAGACATCAAAAACTGTTTTTTGTGTATTCTCTGCAGAAAAAGGATCCGTGAGAAAAAAATACCGTACAAATTTGAATCTGCGGCAGATACAGCCGTTAAAAAAGCCATGCCGTCGGCTGGGCGCAAAGCATTCAGTCAACAGCACGGCCGGAAAAACGCAATCAGTCGTCGTCTTCGTCTTCCTCAGGGATCGAGAGAGAAGAAGAGGGGGAAGAAGACGCAGGCTCCGAAGGCTGTGAAGACGGCGAAGGTGTGCTGGAAGCAGCGGCGGGGGAAGAAGATTCCTGCGCGGGAGAGGACGATACGGGCTCTTCCGAACTTGTTTCCGGCTGACTTTCCGGCGGAGTCCAGGTTTGACCGGGACGAATGATGGTGCCCTCGTGAATGTCGCACGCCACCACGCAGGAGTCTTTTTTGAACCAGCCAAGGTCCACGTCGGTACAGGCGGTGGTTGCAAAGCCGCCGGATTCTTTACAGTAGTAGCGTTTCTGGATGGTATCGGGTACCGCAAAGGTCTTTTTCGGTTTATTGGCAAGGTACTGCTTCATAATACCCGTCCAGATCGGAACCGCCCAGTGGCTCCCCGCAATTTTTGCGGGCGTTTTGTAGCCGACCCAGACGGCGGCAACACAGTAGGGGTTTCCGCCGATAAACCAGCGGTCCTTAAAGTCGTTTGTAGTACCGGTTTTACCAAAGCATTCCCAACCGTTGATCCGTGCATATTTTGCCGTTCCTTCGCTGCCGGTGACGATAGCCTGCAGCAGCTTGTTCATGACACCGGCTGTGGCGGTGGAAATTGCCTGTGTGTAACTGTTGTCGCGGTTGTCCAACAAAATTTTACCGTCGGTATCGGTCACATAATAGTAGGAATAAGGCTCGTAGTATTTGCCCTCATTGCCGAAGGTGGCATAAGCGGCGGCCATTTCCCGTGCAGTGGTTCCGGTAATGGTACCGCCGGTGCCCATGGAGGACATCGTGACGTCGGTCAGCTGCACACCGGTAGAGGTAACATATTTCTGGTAAATGGTAGAAATATGAAAATTATTTTTCAAAAAATCAAAGCAGCGCTGTAAACCAACCAGATTTGCCGTACGGACGGCGGCACAGTTGGAGGAAATTTCAAGCGCTTTCTGTACGGTCATGTCGCCGCGATAGCTGCCGTAGGAGTTGATGGGGTACTTGTTCCCGTTGTTCAGTGTAACTGGTTCATCCTGCACAATAGTGGACCAGTCCAGCAGCCCGTACTCCAGCGCAGGAGAGTAAGCAGAAAGCGGCTTGATCGAAGAACCGGGTTGGCGCTGTGCATCGACTGCAAAGGAGAAAAGCCGATTGCCCTTTTTCTCTCCTCTTGCTCCAACCGTTGCGAGGACCCGTCCCTCATAATCCATAACAAAAATGCCGGACTGCAGGTTCGGGTAAGCCGCAATCAGAGTGTCTGCGTTTGTAATATAGGCGTCCTCGCAAAGCGATTGCATTTCCTTATCTTTCGCGGAATAAATTTTCAGTCCGCCCTGATAAAGCAGCTGTGTGGCCGTTTGCTCGGAAAGCCCTCTCTGTTTCATCAGATCGCGAATGACGTCTTCCCGAACAAGATCCGTGTACCAGTCGACCGTGGCGGTCGCGCTGGATGTTGCAATGCTGCTCGTATCCAGCACCAGTTCCTGGTTTTTGACGGCATTGTACTGGCTTTCGCTGATGATTTCCTGGTCATACATATTATACAGGACGTCCTGTCGGCGCTGCTTATTGTTTTTGGGATTATAAATCGGATTGTAGCGCGACGGGTTCTGTGTGATTCCGGCGATGGCGGCGCATTCGAGCAGCGAAAGCTCTGAGACATCCTTGTTGAAATAGGTTTCCGCGGCGGCCTGCACACCGTAAGCGCCGTTTCCAAGCGGTATAATATTAAGGTAATATTCCAAAATCTCGTCCTTGGAATATTCCTTTTCCAGATTCAGCGCCTGAAAAATTTCCTTCAGCTTTCGCTCAATGCTTACCTCATTGTTTCCGGTTACATTTTTGATCAGCTGCTGTGTAATGGTCGAGCCGCCCGCTTTGCCGGAACTCATGTGAAAGAAAAGGTTCAGCACGGCGTAAGCCGTTCGGTTCCAGTCCACGCCGTGGTGCTCTTCAAAGCGCTTGTCCTCGGTCGCGATTACGGCGTTCTTCAGATCCTCCGGGATCTGGTTCAGGTTGACCCATTTGGTGTTTCGCTCGCCGCGCAGCTGTGTGGTTTCAGCCCAATTGCCTTCTGCATCCTGTTCGTAAACGTAACTGGTCTGCGGCTGCTGAAAGGTTTTCAGGTTGATGTCAGCCCGGGAATCCCGCAGTGTGAAGACATAAGCGAGCATGGCGATTCCGACAATAATTCCGGTAATCATTCCAATCAGAACGACGCTCCAGAAGCCCTTCCAAAAGATACGGAAAACACGCCCGGCAATGCCGGCAGTGCTTCGCTGGGACTGCGGTTCGTTCATATGAGAAACATCGGTTAAGTGTTCAACTTTTTTCTGCATTGCAGAAATACGCCCCCTTTGCGAAAAAACAAATATCATTTGAGTGCCCGGGAAGCATCCGCGGGCGCAGACATACGAACAGGCCGGTTCCGCTTATAAAGCAAAACAGAATAAAGTTATTATACCACATCTGTGCGCCAAAAGTAAATAAAACTAAATTTTCTGCTAAAAAGAGGAAATCAAACAAAAGATGAAACGCAATGAAAGGGCTTTTGCATAAACTCCTATGTTTTTCGCCACAATAAGGATAAAAAGAATTCATTTCCCGAACAAACGGCGAAGCAGATAGGAAAATTAAGAGTTGCGGAACGAAAGGAATGATAATTCGTGTTAAAAAAATGGTTTATTGCAGCGTGCTGTTCGGTAATTGTTTGTCTGGCGGTCACGCTGTGGGTGGTTCCGGAAATTAAAAACTCGCGCACGGCGGCAGCGGTGCAGCCCGCATCTTCGGCCGGAGAGACCTCCGGCGCGGGGGTAAGCCAACCTCCGTCAAGCCTGCCGGTACCGTCCGGACCCGAAAAACCGATGTATCTGGTGGGAGAATTCAATGGCAGCGTGGCGGTCTTTCGTTTTGGGGAAAGGAAACCGCAGCAGGTGCTCGAAACGCCGCTGAGCGTGCTGCCCGAACAGGATCGACGGCTGCTGCGCGAGGGGATCCCGGTAATGACCGAGGAGGAGCTGGCGTCTGTGCTGGAGGATTATTCGTAGCATCGACAGTCAGAGATCAAACAGAAGTCACCATGTATCATACCCGGAAAAAAGAAGAATTGCAATTGGTTTTGCGGATTGTGACAAAATTGAAAGACTGCCGGATCGCATGGAAATGCAGAGGCGGAAGGGAATATTGGAATGGAAACGGTTATTTTGTGCGGATGCAGCGCTTCGGAGCGCAGAATTGCGGTCTCGTTTTCCCGGTATGCTGCGGTATGGTACTTTGATGAAGGAAATATATGGAGAAGTGGAGAGTCGGGGAGAGAACTTGCCGTTTATTCTGCGGCACAGCTGCCGCGCACGGAGAATCTGCCGGCGGTTCTGGTGTTTGGCAGTGAGCTTCGGGAACAGGCAGACCGGATTCAGCCGAATCTGCTGCCGGTGTTTGATTCCAGCAGTATGGCTGCAGCGAACCTGCTGTCGCACTACAGCGGAGCGGCAATCAGCTGTGGGACTTCCCCGAAGGATACCTTCAGCCTGGCAAGCTTTTCGGAGCGGAAGGCGGTCGTCAGCCTGCAGCGCAATTTGCTGACATTGAGCGGTAAACCGGTTGAACCGGGAGATATCACGCTTTGCTTGCGGCGGGAATGTTCTGTTTTTGAAATTATGGCATTTTGCGCTGTGATGCTGCTTTGCGGTGTCGGTTTTGAACAGGATATGGAAATCATCTGACGAAAACAGAAAAACAGGTAAATTTGCCGCACAAAAATTCGGTTGTTTTTAAGAACGCATCATGATATAATGCAGTCAAAGAGCCTAAAGAAAACGGATGCGGAATGGGGGACGCCGAAATGGACGCGGCGAAGGAGAAACGAAAACCGCGGAAAAGGCTGCGGGTTTCGGAGGTCGTTTTACTCGTGCTGGCGGCGGCAGCGGCAGCGCTGCTGGTTCTTCGTCTGGCAGGGGTGCAAATTTATGTAATGGCTTCAGCAAGCATGGAGAAAGCGCTTTTTGTCGGAGATTTGGTGGTTGTGGCGCCCAAAAGCTATGACAGGATTCAGCCCGGCGACATCATCACGTTCGCTGCAGATTCTTCAGGGCAAACGGAAACGCATCGCGTGATTTCCAAAAACGAGGAATCGCAGTCCTTCGTTACAAAGGGAGATCGCAATGCAGCGCCGGACGAATCGGAAGTATCGATCAGCGATGTTGTGGGAAAGGTCTGCTTTTCTCTGCCCGGAATAGGATATGTTGCTATTTTTCTGGCGACATTGCAGGGAAAAATTTTTCTGGGTCTTCTGTTTGCAATCTTTGTGGTTACGGTGCTTCTGGTTTCTCTTTGCCGAGGGAGAAGGCGCAGCTCCGCTTCGTAAAAAGGACTGACCGACAGCGTTTGACATAAAAATAAGTACCCCGCCCGGTGAGCGGCAGTTTCTGCCGACGGATCGAGCGGGGTATTTTTTGTTTTGGGGTTCAGTCCGGCGAGCCGGGAGGCATCAGGCGTTTTCCAGGCGCTTCAGGTCCTCAAAGCAGATTCTTGCTTCGGTAATGCCGTCCGGCGTAAGGGTTTCGCTTTCCACCACCATTGGGATGCCAAGCTCAATTGCTTTGCGGTAAACCGCAGCAACGGGAGCCGTGCCCATGCCGAGCGGGGTGCCATGGCCGCGCGCATCGCCGTCTTTGATGTGGATAAACTGCAGCCGATCCTTATATTGTTCCATCAGAGCAACGGGATCGCGGCCGGCAACATATGCCCAGTAGGTATCAATTTCCAACTTAAGCGCAGTGCGGGAAACAATTTCATCGTACGGAACAAAGCCGTCCGCCATGGTTTCGAACTCCTTATAATGGTTGTGGAAACCGAGTGTCATTCCCATCGCTTCCAGCTTCGGCTGTACTTTGTTCACGTTGGCAACAAAGGCATCCATAGTTTTACGGCTCCAAAGGTCGGTGCCGGGGATGATAATATGGTTTGTGCCGATTGCCTTATGGTATTCCGCAATTCCTTTGGGATCCTGCAGAATCTCATCCCAGCCGGTATGCGTGCCGGATGCAGTCAGGCTGTAACGGCGGAGCATGGCGGCAACCTCGTCGGCCGGGTGACCGAAAAAGCCGGCAAATTCCACGTTGCTGTAACCAATTTCACTTACCTGACGCAGGGCATCCTCCAGGTTGTTCTCGGTCAGATCGCGGATGCTGTACAGTTGAATGCCATAATCCATAGCCGGTATGGCTCCTTTCTGTTGCGTTACTTCTTAAAGTTCCGGAATCTCGACGTTGATCTCGTGTCCGCATTCGGCAGATTTCACGATGCTGTCGATGATGGCCTGGTTGTAAAGGATCTGGCTGCTGGGAACCGGAGCGGGAGTCCCGTTTTTGATCGCATCCAGGAAGGAGCGGATCTTGATATCGAACAGGCCTGCACGCGCGGGGTTTTTAATAATCGGGATCGTAGTGGAGGTTTGCTCGCCGCAAACATCGTGATAAAGCGTCATTGCGCCGCCCACCGTACCGTTCCAGCATTCTGTGGAGGGAATCCGCAGAGCGCCTTCGGTGCCGTAGATGATGGTGTCGCCGGAGGTATCTGGATGCATGGCCCAGGCAATGCGGAAGTCCAGAACGATATCGCCCTCCAGACGGACAAATGCGGCGGCAAAGTCGTCGACGCTGAAGC
>JAHZES010000045.1 GCA_019421725.1 Clostridiales bacterium
CCGCCTGAACCTTTCCCGGCGCGACGCGCTGATTGAAGTGGAAGGCCTTGTTCCGGAAAATACGATTTCCGACACGCCGCGCCGCCCGAGCGGACCGCGTTCCGACCGTCGCGGAGGCTTCCGCCGCAATGACCGCAACGATTGAGCGTTAAGAGACAGATAACCGGCCGGAAATTTTCCGGCCGGTTTACAGGAAAGTCACACAAGCATGACGAAATGTTTGTGTGGCTTTTTTTAAGAATTGAAAGGAATGTTGTTATGCGCGAATTGGTTTCGCTGGAAAACGGACTGCAGATTTGGCTGGAACCGGTGGATACGCTGCGAACGGCGTCGTTCGGCGTGTGGATCGCGGCCGGTTCTTCGCATGAAACACCGCAGACGAGCGGAATTTCGCATTTTTTAGAGCATATGTTTTTTAAGGGAAGCACATCGCGTTCCGCCCAGCAGATTGCCGAGCAGATGGACGCGATCGGCGGCCAGATGAATGCCTATACCACAAAGGAGTACACCTGTTTTTACGCACGGACGCTTTCGGAGCATGTCGACGAAGGCTTTGACATCCTTTCGGATATGCTGGTTTTTCCCGCGATCCTGCCGGAGGATACCGAGCTGGAGCGCGGCGTGGTGCTGGAGGAGATTGGCATGAGCACCGATGACCCGGAAGATGTGGTGGGAGAACAGCTTGAATCTGCCGTGTGGCGCGATTCGCCCTACGGAATGCCGATTCTTGGCCGGCGCGAAACCGTGTCCTCTTTTTCACCACATCAGCTGAAGACATGGCTGAAAAAGCATTACACAGGTACGCAGACGGTGATTTCTATTTGTGGGAACTACGATAGAGATCGTTTTTTGCGGCAGGCGGAGGAGCGGTTTGGCAAAATTGCAGCCGGGGAACCGCGCATGTCTCCGCCTACGACGCCATACCGCCGCAGCTGCCTGGTCACCTCAAGGCCGATCGAGCAGACGCACCTGTGCTTTTGCGTACCGGGGTTGCCGTCCCGCAGCGAAAAGCGATGGGCAATGTCAATGCTGAATATGATTCTCGGAGCAAGCACCTCTTCTCGGCTGTTCCAGCGGATCCGTGAGGAGCTGGGGCTGGTGTATTCCATCGGAACGGATTGCGCGCCTTATGCCGGCGGCGGGCTGCTGTATGTTCAGGCGGCGGTAAATCCGGGCGACGCAAGACAGGCCGCGCAGGAGATCATTGCCGTTTTGAACCGTGCCCGCCTCGGCGTAACGCAGCAGGAATTTGCCCGCGCCCGGGAGGGGCTGAAATCCTCGCTTTTGATGAGTATGGAAAACAGCATGAGCCGCTGCGCTTACACGGCGAGAGGAGCGCTGTTGGGCGAGATTCTTTCCGATGATGAGCTGCTGGAACGGGTGCAGTCGGTGACCAAGGAACAGGTGGATGCGCTGGCGTATGAGCTGTTGGATCAGGAAAGACTTTCGGTTTCGGTCTGCGGCGCGGTAGAGGATGAAGCGTTTTTCCGCGGATTGGTCTGAGCTTTACGGCAGGGGATCATTCTGCGGGAAAACTGTTTTCGCCGACCGGGCGAAGAACACGGCAGGGATTCCCGACGGCGATCACATTGGCGGGGATGCTGTGTGTTACAACGCTCCCCGCACCGATCACGGTGTTGTCACCAATCGTGACACCGGGCAGGACCACAACGTTGCCGCCGAACCAGACGCGGTTTCCAACGGTGATCGGTCGTGAAAACTGCAGGCCGGCCGCGCGCTGCTCCGGGTCAGTGGGGTGTCCTGCCGCATAAAATCCGCAGTTTGGGCCAATCATGACTCCGTCACCGAACGTGATGGGGGCACAGTCAAGCATAACGCAATTGTGATTGGCATAAAAGCGTTCACCCAGGGTGATCAGGGGACCGTAATTACACCAGAAGGTCGGCTGCAGCTTGACGCTTGCCCCGCACCGCCCCACGATTTTTCGAATGAGCCCGGCGCGCTGCTCTGCGGCGCTTTCGCCGTGCAGGGCGTTGAATTCTTCGCAAAGCAGCTGGCATTTTCGGCGCAATTCGACCAGCTCGCCGTCATAAGCGTTGTACAGCATTCCGTTGAGCATCTTTTCTCTTTCTGTCATTTGTTCTGCAGCTCCTTTTGATGGGATGTTTTTCAAGTGTTTCGGTGCATATTTTCAGGTTCTCTTCCATATGTATCAGATACAGGGGGGAGAAAAATGATTCGTTGGAAACCGCTGCTCA
The DNA here is from genome assembly GCA_019421725.1 of Clostridiales bacterium. Classification (GTDB taxonomy): domain Bacteria; phylum Bacillota; class Clostridia; order Oscillospirales; family Acutalibacteraceae; genus CAKXIK01. Next base: position 2,220 of record JAHZES010000045.1, read on the forward strand.
TCAGCCTTGGGATCAGTCTTGGGGTCGGCGCGCTGTCCGGCGCCGTTGTCAGCGATGCCATACGGCAGTACCAGGCTTTGCGGCAGCCGACCGGCGCGCCGCCGGCCTGGCTTTTTCCGGTTGTATGGACGGTTCTGTTTTTTTTAATGGGGATTTCCGCCTATCTCGTCTGGATCTCCGATTCTCCGGAACGGGCAACGGCGCTCAAGCTTTACGGCGCGCAGCTGGTGATCAACTTTGTCTGGCCGCTGCTGTTCTTTTCCGCACAGCAATATTTTGCCGCGTTTATCTGGCTTGTACTGCTGTGGATTTTTGTTGCGGCAATGATCGTGTGGTTCTACCAGATCGATCGGGCTGCCGCATGGCTGCAGCTTCCCTATTTGTTCTGGCTGACCTATGCCGGGTACCTGAATTTGGCGGTGTGCCGGCTGAATACATAAAAAGTGCCGCGGATCGCCGAAACAGGCTGGACTCCGCGGCATTCTCTGTTTTGGAGGGCGGCCGCGTCCGGTCGATCAACCTTCCGCCGCCCGGTGGGGAAGCTGCCGAATTGCTTTCAAGGCCCGGCAACAAAGCGCAGAGGCTTGCTGCTGTGCTTCATCGAGCTCTGCGGCGGATGCGCCCTGCTCGGTCAGCGACTGCAGATGCTTGACTGCCGCGACGGCATTGGCGGTATCGGCCATCGCAAGCTGCTTCGGAGAAACCGTAACCTCGCCGTAGGCAAGCACGGCTTCCACCGCAGCAAGGTTTTGCGCGGCAAGCTTCCGGTTCAGCTCTTCTTCCGCTTCTCCTGCGTTTACAGCGGCTTCATACGAATCCATTGCGTCAAACGCCCTTTGCAGCAGGGGGTGGGAGGAGCCTCTTTTCAAAAGTCTGCGTTCTGCAGTGCGTTCTTCCTGCGCGTTCAGCATGGCAAAAACAAATCCAAACAAAATGAACAGGATGGTAAAGACAAAAATGACGTAGGTTTCGTTTTTCATACCAGCGGCGCTTACCGCCATACAGATGACGGTTCCGAGCAGCCCCAGCGCCCAAAGACCAAAGGAAATGGTTTTGTTATCAGGCATGATCAAGTACCCCTTTCTGTTTCGCAATTTCATTGCTCAGGCAGGCAAATTGTTCCAGACTTAACTGTTCGGCTCTTGCCTGCGGCGGAATTCCGGCCGAGACAAGAAGACCGGAAAGCGTCTCCTTCGGAATACCCATTCCGGCGCTGACGGCGTTGCAGAGCGTTTTTCTGCGCTGACCGAACGAAGCGCGGACAAGTGAGAAAAAGGTTTGCTCCGAATTCACGGAAACCGGCGGCTGCGAAAGAATGTTCAGCCGCATTACGGTGGAATCCACATTGGGTGCGGGCAGAAAGCTGCCGCGGGAAACCTGAAACAGAATTTCCGGCCGGGCGTAATAACGCACGGCAAGGCTCAGAGCCCCGGCGGCGCGCTGGCCGGGCAGTGCGCAGATGCGTTCGGCGGCTTCTTTCTGCACCATGACGGTCAGTGCGCGAATGGGGAGCCGCTCCTCCAGAAAACGCATAATGACCGGAGAGGTGATATAATACGGAAGATTGGCGCAAACAGAGACATCCATCCCGCAAAATTCGCGTTCAATAAGACTGCGCAGATCAAGCTTTAGAATATCGCCATGAACGACAGAGGCGTTCGGGTATTCGGCAAGCGTTTCCCGCAGTACGGGGAGAAGCCGGTCGTCAAGCTCCACCGAGACGACCTTTTTGGCTCTTGCTGCCAGCTCTACCGTAAGCACGCCGATCCCCGGGCCGACCTCCAATACGCCGGTCCGCGCGTCCGCCCCGCACTCCTGCGCCATGCGGGGACAGACCGACGGATTGATCAGAAAATTTTGCCCCAACGCCTTGGAAAAGGTAAAGCCGTGGCGCGCGAGAATCTCTTTGATGTTGCCGATATTGGAAAGAGAGTTCAAATTCAAGTCATCCTTTCGGTGAAGCTGGAGGAGAAAGAGAGAAGCCTTCCGGCAGAAGTTCCCGCAAAGAGAACATTCGGCAACGGCTGCCGTCCCAATTGGCACACAGCACATCAAGCTCGCCGAATTCGGCCAAAGCCTGCCGGCAGATGCCACAGGGCGGCGTAGGGTCTTTTCCCGCGGCGATCGCGATGGCAGAGAAATGGCGTTTTCCGGCGGAAACGGCCGCGGACAGTGCAGAGCGTTCCGCACAGATGCCAGCCGGGTAGCTTGCGTTTTCCACATTGCAGCCGGTAAAAACGGTACCGTCCGTGCAGAGCAGAGAAGCTCCGACCGCAAAGCCGGAGTACGGTGCATAAGCGTTCTCGCGGGCTGCAGCTGCGTGCTGAATCAACCGGAGGTATTCCTGTTTCATCGTGAACCGTCCTTTCGGAAAGCTTTTCGGCAGGAAAAATTGCAGAAGGCAGAAAAATAGGAATTGCAATATTTCTTGCTTGCTGGTATTATTGTACCATATGGATGACGTTTTCGAAACCGTTCGTGCAAAAATTTTTCAACGCCTGGAGGGGTCACAATGGATCGCCGCGACAAAGAAAATTATTATCTCGATATAGCCGAGACCGTTTTGGAACGCAGCACGTGCCTGCGCCGTCATTACGGCGCGTTGATCGTGAAAAATGATGAGATCATTTCAACGGGTTACAACGGGGCGCCGCGCGGCCGCGTCAACTGTACGGATGCCGGCGAATGCATCCGCGAAAAGCTCGGGATCCCGCGGGGGGAGCGCTATGAGCTTTGCCGGTCGGTGCATGCCGAGGCCAATGCCATTATCAGCGCGGCCCGCACCGATACGATCGGTGCGACGCTTTACCTTGCGGGGAAAAATGCTCAAACGGGAGATTATGTTTCAGATGCATCGTCGTGTGCAATGTGCAAAAAGCTGGTGATTAATGCCGGGATCGAACGGGTCGTTGTCCGCATGGACCGAGACCTTTATAAGGTGATTCCGGTCGAGGAATGGATCCGTAACGACGATTCGATCAGCGGAAGCTTTGGGTACTGAGCATGGATATCGTGCGCTTAACAGATTTTGAAAAATCTGTTACTCTATGATTCTTCGGGAAAACGGATTTTCCTGCGAAAATTTTATGTGGTCGGATAAGCAAGGGCGTTTTGCCCGTTCGCTTATCCGTTTTTTGGCGTAAAGGCGCGGTAGCGGCGCCGCGCAACAGGAGGCTTGATACGGGAATGAAAACAACGCAAAACTTTACGGAAGGCAAAATTTTGTCGCCATTGGTTCGCTTTGCGCTGCCGGTGCTGCTCGCGATTTTTTTGCAGACAATGTACGGTGCGGTGGACATGCTGGTGGTCGGGCAGTTCGGTACGGCGGCGGATGTTTCGGCAGTTTCTACAGGCAGCTGGATCATGCAGACGATCACCTCTGCGATCAATGGGCTGGCCATGGGCGTGACGATCTTGCTGGGGCAGAAGATCGGCGAGAAAAAAACAGAGGAGGCCGGTAATGTGATCGGCGCGGGCATCTGCCTGTTTGCCGTGGTGGCGGTTGGAATCACGCTGCTGACGGAGCTGTTCGCCGTGCCGTTTGCGGCTGTGATGCAGGCGCCCGCCGAAGCGTTTGACGGTACCGTGCAGTATGTTCGGATCTGTGCGGGCGGTTCGGTCTTTATTGTCGCCTACAACGTGTTTGGCTCAATTTTTCGTGGAATGGGCAATTCCAAGCTGCCGCTGATCGCGGTAGCGATTGCCTGTGCAGTCAATATTGCCGGGGATCTGCTGCTGGTCGGTGTGTTTCATATGGCGGCGGCCGGGGCGGCGATCGCAACCGTGGCGGCGCAGGCGATCAGTGTGGTGCTGTCGCTGGTGATCCTGCGCCGGCAGCAGCTTCCGTTTGCGTTTCACCGCGGTAAGCTCCGGTTTCACCGTGGATTGACCGGTCATATTGTGCGGTTGGGAATTCCGATCGCGCTGCAGGATGTGCTGGTCGGCATTTCGTTTCTCGCAATTACCGCCATTGTCAACGGCCTTGGCGTTGTTATTTCGGCGGGCGTTGGCGTTGCGGAAAAGCTCTGCGGCTTCATCATGCTCGTTCCGTCGGCGTATATGCAGTCGATTTCTGCTTTTGTGGCGCAGAACATCGGCGCAAAAAAAGCGGACCGCGCGCGAAAGGCGCTGCTGTACGGCGTTCTGACTTCGCTTGCGGTCGGTATTTTGCTGGGGTATTTCAGCTTTTTCCACGGAGACCTGATGGCGGCGCTTTTTGCAAAGGAAGCGGATGTCATTGCCGTAGCGGCGGAATATTTGAAGGCCTATGCGATTGACTGTATTTTTGTTTCCTTCCTGTTTTGCTTTATCGGTTATTTTAACGGCTGCGGCAGCACCACGTTTGTGATGATTCAGGGGATCGTCGGCGCGTTCGGCGTTCGGATCCCGGTTTCGCTGATGATGAGCCGCAGAGTGCCGCTTTCTCTTTTTGGGATCGGCCTGGCAACGCCGTGTTCTACGTTGGTTCAGATCACGCTTTGCAGCATTTGGTACTTTGTGCAGAAAATAAAAATGAACGGCTCTGTACTGCGGGAGGAAATGCACCGCTGAACGGCTGAAAAACAGCGCCTGCCAAAAGGGGAAAACTTTCGGCAGGCGCTGTTTTTGTGTAAGAGAATTTGTTCCCGGCGGCGGCTTCCTTCCTTGTACACCGCCGGTGAAAAGGAATACCTCACAGAAGCAGTTCAGGAGAGCGCGGCTTTTCGGCGCATTCGCTGTAGAAAGAACAAAGCGGCGAACAGCATGGCAGGAAAGACCAGCGCCGCCAGCATGCCAAGCTTGACGCCGCCGCTTCCGCCGCCAAGGGCATCGGAGGCGGCGCCCACCAGGTCCGGGCCGACAAAACAGCCGACATCACCGGCAAGGGCCAGCAAAGCGAACATCGCGGTGCCGCCCTGCGGACAATCGTGTGCGGAAAGGCTGAGCACGCCCGGCCAGAGAATGGCGACCGAAACGCCGCACAGCCCGCAGCCAAGCAAAGAAACGATCGCGTTCGGCACCAGGGAAACGGTCAGAAAGCTGACGGTGCAGAGGGCGGCGGAAAGAACGAGCAGGCGCGGCAGGCGAAACCGCTCGCCGAACTTGCCGTAAAGCAGCCGTGTGGTTCCCATTGCGACGGCAAACAGGCATGGCCCGAGAAGATCGCCCATCGCCTTTGAAACTCCCAATCCCAGCTCTGCAAACAGGGATGCCCACTGCGCCATCGACTGCTCTGCCGCGCCGGAGGCAAGCATCAGCACCAGCAGGACCCAAAATATCGGCAGCGAAAAAAGCCGGCGCATCGGCAGATTGGTTTCCGGTTCGCCAAAGGAGTTGATCGGTACCCGGCAGAACAAGCCCGCGGCACAAAGAGGAATCATCGCCCAGCCGATGGCAAGCCATCGCCAGTTTGCGATGCCGGCGAGCTGAAAATACAGGGTGGAGATCAAAATGACGGCGACATGTCCCCAACAATAGAACGAATGCATGATCCCCATGGCCGAGGCTTTTGCGTCGCCGGGCAGAGCCTCCAGCATGGGGCTGAGCAGAACCTCGTTCAGTCCGCTGCCGATGGCACAGAGCACCGTGCAGAGCAGCAGCGCGGGGTAAGCGGGCAGCAAAAACGGCAGGATCCCTAATCCGATCAGCCCCGCTGCGGCCACAAGCTGTGAAAACACCGCGCCTCGGCGGTAACCAAGCCGGTCGCCGAATTTTGCGCCGAGAAAATCAACGAGCATTTGAATTCCGAAATTGAGCGTGATCAGAAAACTGATTTTTCCAATAGAAATGCCGAATTGGCGCTGAAAGGTCAGAAAGAGCAGCGGCGAAAAATTATTGATGGTCGCCCCTGTGATATTTGCAAGGTAAATGGTTTTGACAGTGTGGCGAAAATTCAGATGCTTCAAGCAGGCTTCCCTCCGTTTTCGGCGGCAGCGGTATCCGGTACCGCTGCCTGATGCTTTTGCCATTTGTTGCTGCGGTAGCGCCAGACAAAACAGATGCAGCGGAAAATCCAGTCGACGATCATTGCGATCCATACGCCGAGAGCGCCCATGGAATACCGGTTCGCCAGAAAAAGGCTCAGCAAGATCCGGAAGGTAAACATGGAAAACAGCGAAATCAGCATGGTGAAGCGCACGTCGTCAGCCGCACGCATGGCGTTTGGCAGCGTAAAGGCGATCGGCCAAAGAAGAATCGCGCAGCCGTCGTGGATCCAGACGAGTGTTGAGGCGAGCGACAGCGTCTCGGCGGAAAGATCGTAAATCTGCAGCGTAAGCGGCAGAGAGAGCAGAATCCCTAAATTCAAGGCAAACGTCATCAGATAAGAAATTTTCAGCAGCTTTTTGATGTAATATTTTGCCTGTGCGTAATCTCCTGCGCCGACACACTGCCCGACCACCGTGATCATGGCCAGATTCATCGCGGAACCGGGGATACAGCCGAGCGCGTCGTAGCTGTTGGCAACGGCGTTTGCAGCGATTTGCACGGTGCCGAATGTTGCGATAATGCTGACGACAAGAACCCGGCCAAGCTGGAACAGGCTGTTTTCTACGCTGCTGGGAATGCCGATGTGAAGGATTCGCTTCATCATGCCCCATTCGACCCGGAATTTCTCACGAAGATCAAGGTAAACAAGGTTTTCACGATTGGAAAGAAGAAACAGAACAATTGCCATTGCGACGGCCCGGGAGATCAGCGAAGCGATTGCAACGCCGGCAACGCCCAAATGTACCACAAACAGCAGCAGCGCGTTGCCGCCGATGTTCAGCACATTCATGACCAGAGAGCTGTACATCGGAATTTTTGAATTGCCGATAGACCGGAACAGCGCGGCGCCCGAATTGTAGATCGCGAGAAACGGGTACGACAGCGCCGACCAGAAAAAATAGGTCATTGCGCTGTCCATCACATCGTCTTCGATCGCACCGAACAGCAGTCGAAGAATCGGCCTGCGCAGCAGCAGAGCTGCCGTCATGATCAGCAGCGAGGCGATCAGCGAAAGGATCATCAGCTGCCGTGCGGAATCACAGGCGCTTTTTCGGTCCCTGCCGCCGATGAACTGCGAGGTGACCACCGCGCCGCCCGTTGCCAGCGCCGCGAACAGATTGATCAGCAGCATATTGACCATGTCCACCAGCGAAACTCCCGAAACGGCCGCTTCGCCAACCGAGGAGATCATCATAGTGTCAAACATGCCGACCGTCATAGCGAGCGTCTGCTCGATGACAAGCGGCACAATGAGACGTTTCAGGTCTTTGTTTGAGAATATCATGCAATACCTCTTTTCTGCAAAGCCGCAGCGATAGCGCAGCCGGTTCAGAAATGCCTGCGCGCGCAAGCGCCGGAAGACCGGGCAGGCGGAACTCGGCAGCGCGAATATAACCATTATATCAACCGTGAAAGGGAAACTCAACAGCCAAAAACGGCGAATTCGCCGGAAAAGCATGCGATTTTTAGGGAAATAAAAAAGCACCGCAGACAGGACTGCGGTGCTGTAAAGCCGAGAAAAGGCTACGCCTGCGGCAAAGAGTTTTCCACCGTCAGCTGTGCGCCGCCCTCCAGCGTCAGGAACTGTCCGTCTTCAAGCGTCAGGTAAACGCTGTTTTCCACATAATCCGAAGCAATGTATTCCCGGTCGTCATAAGGGCACTCTGCGCTGCCCATCAGGCGGTAGTAGCTGTCGTCACTGCTGCCCGTAATGCGGTACTCTCCGGCCGGGATATCTGTCCCAACACGGAAGATGCCGTCGGTGAAAACACCGTTTTTCGGCTGCTCGGCAGGGACCTTTTCGCTTTCCAGCGCAACACAGCGCGAAAGCCTCAGGTACTGTCCCTCCTGCAGCTCAAAATAAGTATACGTTTCAAACATATCGTTAAACAGGATAGACCCGCTTTTGCCGGTGCTGTCGCTGCAAACGGCAAAGTAGCCGTCGCCCGCCAGCGCATCCGCGCGGTAGACGCCCGCGGCAAGGTCAACGCCGACCTTATACATGCCGGGCTGGTACCAGTCGCGGTACTGCTCGGGTAAGGTGTCCGACGAGCCGTCTGCGGAAAAGCTGTACGAAACGGTTGTGTCTTCATCCAGAAAACGTTCCATCCAGGAAAACGCGTCGTCGGTAAAGGAGCGAATAATGGAAAAGAAGACGATCAGGAAAAAGGCGATGACAAATGCGATCAGACAGCCGGGGCTGCGTTTGGTTCTGCGGCGCGAAGCGGAGGCCGGGCGGTAGGAGGAGGTGTTCCAGAGAGGCGGCTCCGAGGTGGTTCCGAGCGGCGGTCGCCGAACAGGCTCGGCGGCAGGCTTTGGTTTTTCTGTTTTTGGAGTCGGTGTGCCGCAATAAGGGCATTTTTTTTCCTCAGGGTCAAGCGGGGCACCGCAAAAATCACAGCGGTTCATGCAGATCAGCTCCTTGGGCTCTTTTTTATAATCATGGCGCAAGCGTGCGGAAAAGGACAGATTTTCGGCGTATTTTCTGCCGAGTCAGCGGTGGTCAGTCCCGCACGGCAAGGGCGTCCCGCAGGCAGCAAAGCCCGATGCCAAGCAGCGCAGCAACAGCGATTACCAGAACAGGATGAAGCTTTTTCCAGAAAATCAGCACCGCCGAAACGGCAAAAACCAGCAGTGCAAAGAAGGCTTCGGAAGAAAAAAGCGCGGCGGCGTTTTGAATCCCCGCAAAGGGGAAGACCGTTTGCGCAATGGAAACAGCAGCCGCCGAGATCAGCCCGACCACCGCCGGGTGCAGGCCGTCCATTGCGGAGGAGATCAGCTTGCTGCTGCGAAACCGCAAAAAGCACTTTGCAACCAGAAGGATAATCAGAAACGACGGGAGAACGACGCCGAACGTGGCGCATACCGCGCCGAAAAAGCCGGCGGTCTGCGCGCCGACATAAGTGGAGATATTGACGGCAAAGGGGCCGGGCGTCGATTCGCTGACGGCAATAAAATTGACCAGCTCTTCGTGCGTCATCCACCCGTGGGAGATGACCTCGGCCTGAATCATTGGGATCATGGCGTAGCCGCCGCCAAAGGTGGTGATGCCGATTTTAAAAAATGTAAGAAAAAGCGTTAAAAAAGTCATTTCTTCCGACGCTCCTTTCCCGTCCGGATAACCTGCAGCAGAATGCCTGCCGCAGCGGATACGGCGATCAGCCACAGCACGTCCACCTGGGGCACGAAGACGGCCAACGCAAACACCGCCGCCGCAATGCAGAGAGAGAATACGGTCCGTCTGGTTTGGCGCGCAAGCTTCCACACGGCGGAGAGCACCAGCGCCAACACGGCCGCGCGGATGCCGACAAAGGCATACTGCACCAGCCGAAGAGATTCAAATTGGCGCAGGAAAAGCGAAATCAGCAAAATTATCAGAAACGACGGAAGAACAACACCAAACGTGGCGCATACCGCGCCCCAAAAGCCCGCGGCGTGGCACCCCACAAAGGTAGCGGCGTTGATGGCGATCGGTCCCGGAGTCGATTCTGCAATTGCGACGATATCAAGCACATCTTCGTCGGTCACCCAGTGCCTTTTTTCCACCGCTTCGCGCTGGATCAGCGGGATCATGGCGTAGCCGCCGCCAAATGTGGTGGCGCCGATTTGCAGAAAGGACAAAAACAGCTGTCCGCAAAGCCGCGCCCGGTGCGATCCGGTTATTCGATCCATGTTTTCCACACCTCCGGGCAAAAACCGACGGCCGCAGCCTTGCTGTTGCGAACGATCGGCGTGCGCAGAAGCTGCGGATTTTCCAACAGCTTCTGCAGCTTTGCCTCGTCACCGGCAAGGAAACGAACCAGCGGCGCATCTTTCTGTTTTTCGTCCAACAGCGCTTCTAT
>JAHZES010000046.1 GCA_019421725.1 Clostridiales bacterium
CACGCCGCCAGCGTTCGTCCTGAGCCAGGATCAAACTCTCTAAAAAATTGTATCAAAACGACTCTCTTTCAAGATCCGCTCTAACCATTCTTCAGAGCTTTGATTGCTCTTTCTTCGATACACTGACTGTATCTTCGTACTAAATTTCCGGAAGTTTTTTATACTTCTCAAATTCATTACGGGTTCTTTTTTTCTTGTCTTCTGTGTTGTTTAATTTTCAAGGTTCCATTTGGCCTCTCAGAACGCTTCCGTCGCATTCTCATGCGCTTTTTCGTCCCTCTGTTTGCCCCGCTCCGAAGAGCGCTTGACTATAATACCACGTCCCTACCCCTCTTGTCAACACTTTTTTTAATATTTTTTGAATGGTATTTTTTGTGACGCCAGTTTGTCCATATATAGTGGTCGTCTGCGGGAGAGACCACTACGGTTCCGGAAAAGGCTTCAGACTGAGCCAGACGGTAACGGCATTTTGGTTCTTCGCCCTTGTATATTGAATATCCTCCGTAACAAACCGATTGACCGAGCCGCTGCTCTGGTTGGCGCGCCGCATCAAATAGACCAGTTTATACGGCTGCTCCGTAATCAGCATGGAAACGCTCTCCTCATAATCCATGGAAGGATCGAACCGTACGGTCAGCATCGTGCTTCCGCCCGCCAGCATATTCTGCAGCCGGGCGAGCAGCCGCTGGTCGTTTTCTTCATCAAATCCGTTCAGGTAAACGGCGCAGCGGTTAAAATAATTCAGCGCGACGGCTGTACACTCCGGAACCCAAAGGTTATACTGCTCCCCGCCGTCCCCTTCCGGGTAAACTGGATCGATCGTATGGTCGACCTGCAAAACTTCCGAGGATACATTGAAATAATCGTAACGAATGTGCTGCTCCGTGTCGTTCCACGTGGCATCGAGATAATACCATTCTCCGTCCAGAAGGACCGCGTTCCACGCGTGGGCAACTCCCTGAGACGCACCGGAAATCACGGTGCTTTCGATTCCGGCGTAACAGAGCAGCAGCTTCATGGCCAGCGCATATCCCTGGCAAACCGCTTTTCCCTCCACCAGCGCGCCGTATGCGGTAAACGGCTCCGGATCTTCCGCAGAACCGACCGCCTCCTTATCATATGCTACAGAGGCGAGCAGCGCGTCGTGCAGCGCCAGCTCGCGGTTAAAGACCGGCTGCTTTCTGTCGAGCACCGCGCACATTTTACGCACTGCCTGCGCCAGCTTTTGAATCCGCTGCCCGCATTCCTTGGCGGAATAATAGGAATACAGTTCTACCACGGTTCCCCGGCCGCCGTTGTCGTAGCCAAAGCGGTTGGCGATCCAGAAAATCTGCGGATTATCACTGCGCATAGCGGAAAGCGCCAGCCTCAGCTCCCGTTCGCTGAGCCTGATCCCCTCCAGAAAAACGCCCGCCGTGCGGTATTCCCCGCGTTCGTTGCGGCTTGACGTAATGGTGGAAACCGCTTCCAGCATCGCGTCGTATGCCTGCCGGGTCGCCTGATTCGGCAGCTTTTCATACTCCTGCCGCATCTTTGCGCACTCAAACGGCGTCTGTGCCTGCGGAACGGCGGTGTTCACCTGGTTGGGAAACATATTGCGGGAGGAGACCTCTTCCCACGCGGGCTTATCGCCGGGCGTTCTTCCCGACGAAACCTCCTCCCGGGAGGAAATCGGCTGCTCCTGCACCGAAGAAGCCGGGTCGCTCCAGACCGTACATCCGCAGACCGGCAGCAGCGCCAGCACCAGCGCCAACGCTATTCTCCGTTTTGCAGTCCGCAGCCGACTCATCCCATTCCCCTCCTTATATCACAGACCTTATTATTATTGTTGTTTCTGTTTGAAAAACACCGGACGCCAAAAATATTTAAATTTTTACCTCGTATTAATGTTACCATATTCCCGCAAAAAGTAAAGCCTCGGAAAATATTACTTTGCATGATATTCTATTTAAATTTTTGTTGAAAACCAACACCGGCGCGGGCTGCCCTCAGGTGTAAACTTTTTTTGAATTTCGTCGGAAAGCCGGGATTTCCGCTTTAAATTCTGAATATTTATGATATAATAACAAACAGAATTTCATAAATTCTCCCTGCAGCGTCCGCATTTTTGGGGACACCCTGCACGGCGCCGTTCAGCAAAGGGCGCCGGAACACCGTTTGAATATTTGGAAAGGGGTCTTACAGATGACTTTTTTTGATGAAGTAGGCAAACGCCTGAGCTATGCCGTTTCGGAGGTCAGCTCCCGAACAAAGGAATTCACCGCCGTTACCAAGCTGAACAACTCAATTTCCGCCCGCGAGCGCGAAATTGAATCCGCTTATGCGCAGATCGGCAAGCTGCTGTTCGAGCGCGAAGCGGCCGACCCGGAAAGCCCCGCAGCCGCGCTCTGCGCTAAAATCAGCGCCAACCGCGAGGCGATCGACGAAATGCGCGCCCGCATTGTAAAGGTGAAGGAAGAGCAGAAGGACGCGCGCAAAGCAAAGTCCGACGAACTGTTCGGCAAGCCCGCAGCCTCGGCCGGCGCGCAGGATGCTTCCGTTGAGAATTGCCCCTGCTGCTCCGCCGACGCAGACTGCGCCGCTCCTGCGGAAAGCTGCTCTGCCGAAAAGGCCGAAGAGAGCCCCTGCACAGCCTGCTGCGAAGCGGCAGCCGAGGCGGCAGAGCCCTCCGCCGATACCGTTTCCGAAGCTGCCGAGGCCGCGTGCGCGGTCGCAGACTGCGCCTGCTGCAAGGCGGCGGATCCTGCGGAAACCGCAGAAGAAAAGGCCGAAAGCGCCGACCAGAACCTGAGCGATTTTTACAAAAAGCCGGATGATAACACCTGATCTTTCGCGCCTCCCTTTTAAAGGCGCGGAGGGTTGACCGTCCGATATCGGCCGCTACCGGAATGCTTCTTCTTCCGGCGGCGGTTTTTTCAAAGGAGACACTTTCGCATGGAAAAAAATTATGTTCTGGCTCTGGATCAGGGCACCACGAGTTCCCGTGCAATCCTTTTTGACCGGCAGCAGCGGATCGTCGCTTCTGCCCAACGGGAATTCAAGCAGATCTTTCCGCAGCCGGGTTACGTGGAGCACGACCCGGGCGAAATTTTCGCCTCGCAAAGCGGCGTGATGAACGATGCGATCACCCGCAGCGGCATTGATCCCGCAGAAATTGCCGCTATCGGAATCACAAACCAGCGCGAGACCACCATTGTGTGGGACAAATCTACCGGGCTTCCCGTTTATAACGCCATCGTCTGGCAGTGCCGCCGCACGGCGGACATCTGCCGCCGGCTGGAGGAGGCCGGGCTGGGAGAAACGGTCCGCAAAAAAACCGGGCTGCTAATCGACGCCTATTTTTCCGCTACAAAAATCAAGTGGATCCTGGACAACGTTCCCGACGCACGCCGCCGCGCGGAGGCCGGCGAGCTGCTGTTCGGAACGGTCGATACCTGGCTGCTCTGGAACCTGACCGGCGGCAGGGTCCATGTAACAGATTATACGAACGCTTCGCGCACCATGCTGTTCAATATTCACACGTTGGAATGGGACAGAGAGCTTTGCACTGCGCTCGGTGTTCCGATGTGCATGCTACCGGAGGTAAAAAGCAGCAGCGAGGTCTACGCCGAGGCTCCCGTTGCCGGGCAGATGATTCCCGTCGCCGGTATGGCGGGCGACCAGCAGGCGGCGCTTTTCGGTCAGGCCTGTTTTGAAAAGGGCGAGGCAAAAAATACATACGGCACCGGCTGCTTTTTGCTGATGAACACCGGCGCGGAGCCCTGCGAAAGCCGTAACGGCCTGGTGACAACCATTGCCGCCAGCGCCGGTAAAAACGTGCGTTATGCGCTGGAAGGAAGCGTTTTTTCCGGCGGCTCGGTCATCCAGTGGCTGCGAGACGAGCTGCGGCTGATCGATTCCGCAGCCGACAGCGAATACTTTGCGAAAAAGGTGCCGGACAACGGCGGTGTCTATCTGGTTCCCGCATTTACCGGCCTTGGCGCGCCGCATTGGGACATGTACGCCCGCGGCACCATTACCGGACTGACCCGCGGCGCGAACCGCTACCATATTATCCGCGCTGCGTTGGAGAGCATCGCCTTTCAAACGCGCGACGTTCTTGCCGCCATGCTTGCCGATACGGGCGTCTCTCTTTCCGCGCTGAAGGTGGACGGCGGCGCTTCGGCGAACGACCTTCTCATGCAGTTTCAGTCGGACATTATGGGTGTGCCTGTGCAGCGCCCAAAGGTGCGCGAAACAACGGCGCTTGGCGCGGCGTACCTTGCCGGGCTGGCCGTCGGTCTGTGGAATTCCCCCGAAGAGATCCGGCAAAATCAGGTGGTGGAGCGTGTGTTCACTCCTGCGCTGCCGGAAAACGAACGCGCCCGGCTGCTCTCCGGGTGGGAGCACGCTCTGGAGAAGACTCTGGAAAAATAAATGATGTCAAAAAAGCGGCGAGGCCCTCTTCTTCGGAAAGCCCGCCGCTTTTTCCTGCGTCGTAAACCTGAATCGTTTTTTGTCTGCCGTTACAAGGCAACGCTGTTGCCCGCACGCAGATGAACGGTACGAACGACAGCATCCGCCCTTCGGCCGCCCTGCTTCGGCAGCGCCTTCTGCACAAGGAAATCGACGTCTGCCTCCGATTTTTCGGCTGCGTACGCGGTCGCGATCATCCGGCTGCCGCTCTTCTCGACCGAGATCCTCAGTCCGGCGTGGTGAAAGTTTTTCATCGGAACGGCGGGCAAAGGCATTTTCGTGCTGTACATGGCAAGGCCGTGGGACTCCCACAGCGAGGCGATCAGGTCGCCCGCTCCCACATTGGAGGTCATGCCCGGCGTGCAGTAAAAGCCGTGGTCACTGTGCGCAAGCTCTCCGGTCTCCACATTCCAGCACTCCCACACACTCGGGTACCGCAGCACCATTCGCAGCAAGCTGTCGCGCACCGTTTCCGCCAGTTCCGGATAGCAGCGCCGGCAAACCTCCATCATCACGGAACACGACTTTGGCCAGCAGGCGCCGCGCCAGTAAACATCCGCACGGAAGCCGGGTTCTCCCTCGGCCACGGTACGAACGCCATAGGGGCCGATCAACCGGCAGACGCCCGGCCCCATCTTTTTGACGCGTTCCTCGTCCGGAAGGCCGTACAGGATCGCGAACAGGCCGTCCAGCCCAACGCGCGTATCCAGTGTTTTGTCCTCGTGCCGCACGCCGTACCAGCCTGCGGCCTCGTCCCACAGAATGCGGTTCATCGCCTCGCGCGTTTTTTCCGCCTCGGCGCGCCAGGAGGAGCCGTCGCCGCCCAGCAGTTCTTCGATCTCTGCCATGGAGAGCTCGTAACGAAACCGCTCGGCACCAAAAACAGCCGGATAGCAGTATTTTTCTTTTTCATGATCCGGTTCACCGTAGGTAACGCGCTGAAACGCGCTGGTGGTATCCAAGCCGGTGTCAAACGAAGAGAAGATCGCCCACAGGTGCAGATTTTCCAGCTCGGTGTCCCGCGAAGCGCAAAGATAGCGGTAGTATTTTTCCAGCGCGGGCTTCCAGCGGCGCAGAGGCTCCGTGCTGCCGGTTGCGTAGCAATGGCGCAGCGCAGTCCACGGCAGGTGCGGCGTCTGCACGGTCCCGCTGTTTGCCCAGCTGCTGCCGGGAACCTCTTCATCAATATAAATGGCATGCGTCACATAGCCGTCTTCACGCTGCGCGGCAAGCAGCATATCCATTGCTTTTTCGATCCATTGCGAGGTGTAGTCGGTATTCTGGTCGGAATGCCATTCCACCGCCGGCGTTGCCCACTGCCAGATGCCCTTGTAAACCGGCAGGGACTCCATGATGCTGTGCCCCCAGCGCGGATGGTCGTAATAGTTATTTTTGATAACCGCCCAACACTTATAATAGGCTCTCAGCTCCTGCTTGTCGCGCGGGTCGACCACCGGCAGCGAATCGAACCATTTGTCCCACACCGCGGCGATCCGGTCCTCCAGCACGGCAAGCGCCTCGTCCGGGTCCTCTTTTCCGGCGGTATCCAGCACGGCGGCCGCTTCCTTTGCTTTCTGCGGCGAAACAGTGCTGATGCCGAGGACGAACTGCGCCCGCTGCAGCGACGCCATGGAGAACGACTGGCGCAGGGCAAGCAGATACCCTTTCTCCGCCTGCCCGGCGCCCTTGCCTGCAGCTTCCTGCTTCAGCTCGGTTTCATTGCGGTAAACCGCTGCGGTGAACGGCTGTGACGCCGCAATGTAATACGCCATATCGTCAAACTGCAGCGTCAGCACACCGTCCTTCGTGAAAGCGGAAAATTCTTCGTCGCTCCGCACGACGGAAATCAGCTCCTCCTCAAACCGGAACCACTCCGTGCGGCAGGTAAAGTCAAAGATCCAGCTAAGCGCGCCTTCGGTAAAACGCCCGAACCGTTCGCTGCCGACCAGCGGCAAATTGGTGTATTCCAGCCGGCGGCGGATCAGCGACGGCAAAAATGTCTGTTTCGCAAACAACGCCCTGTTTTTATAAAGTCCGTTCTCCCGTTGTTCATACGCCGCAAAATCAAAATAAAACTTGGGCGGTCTGTCGTAGCCTGTATGGATGGAATGTTCAAACACATAGCCCGCGCAGTTTTCCCCGCTTGGGTAAGCAAAGCCGATCGTTCCGTCGCTTTCGCGCACATAAACCGCCGTTAAGCGGGGTAAATTGCTGTCAAAGTCTTCTGCGAGCATTTTCCAGACCGATTCCATAATCATTTCCTCCGTGCAGTCCTGTTTTTTCCTATTATAACGTGCTCTTCCGCTGCGCGTCAATCCGAAACTTTGTTAAAAATTTCTGGTGGCCGCCGTTTGTCTCCGGCAGCTCCCCGACCGGGCTTTTCTTTCCCGTAAAATCGTGATAGAATAAAAACAGATCGACCGGTATTCCGGCCTGGAAGGGAAATGATTTTTGCCATGGAACATATTATCCGTTCATTCGACGAGCTGATCGGCAACACCCCGCTGATGGAGCTTTGCAATCTGGAACGTGAGCATCGGCTTGGCGCGCGCGTGCTGGCCAAGCTGGAGCAGTTTAACCCGGCCGGCAGCACAAAGGACCGCGTCGCCCGGGCAATGGTGGACGACGCCGAGCAAAAGGGACTGCTCCGCCCCGGCGCAACCATTATCGAACCCACCAGCGGCAATACGGGCATCGGCCTTGCGGCAATCGCCGCCGCCCGTGGATACCGCGTCATTCTGACAATGCCGGACACGATGAGCCGCGAGCGTATTGCCCTGCTGAAGGCTTACGGCGCCGAGGTCGTGCTGACGCCGGGCGCACAGGCTATGCGCGGCGCAATGGACAAGGCCGACGAGCTTCACCGCTCGATTCCGGGCAGCATCATCGCCGGCCAATTCACCAACCCGGCCAACCCGGCGGCGCACGAGGCCACTACCGGGCCGGAGATCTGGCGGGATACCGGCGGAAACGTCGATTTCTTTGTGGCCGGCGTCGGCACCGGCGGAACGCTGACCGGCGTATCGCACTACCTGAAAAAACAGAATCCAAACGTTAAGGTCGTTGCCATGGAGCCCGCGGGCTGCGCGGTGCTCAGCGGCAAACGGCCCGGCCCTCATAACCTGCAGGGGATCGGCGGCGGGTTTATCCCCGACGTTCTGGACCGCAGCGCTTATGACGAGGTCATTACCGTATGGGAAGAGGATGCATACCGCACTGGCCGCGACCTGGCCGCACACGAGGGGATCCTGGCGGGAATCTCGTCCGGCGCCGCTCTTTGGGCCGCTGAGCAAGTTGCCCTTCGCCCCGAAAACGAGGGCAAGACCGTTGTCGTCTTATTGCCCGACACCGGGGACCGCTACCTTTCCACACCTCTGTTCGGCTGACCGCAGACATTCAAAACGAAAGCCTGAAATAAAAGGACAGTGAAAAAGATTTTTCCTCTTTTTCACTGTTTTCTTTATCTCGTATTCTATTCCGATTTGTATTTTAAGATTTATATATTACTTTTAGTATCTCTTTTAGATCCGTAAACCGCTATAACGGCTTTTTTGCGATTTTTGCGCTTTGGCGCGGATACGCCGCCGGCGTCTCCTTGATCTTGCGGATCACGATCAGCGTTCGCCCGCTGCCGTCCTCCAGCGCTTCTTCTCTTATGCTTTCCAGCTTCCCGCCTAATTGACCGATTGCATTTTTTGCGCTTGCGATCTCGTCTGCACAATCCGGCCCCTTCATCGCCACAAAGCACCCGTTTACCCTTACATACGGCAGGCAGTACTCGCAAAGCACCGGCAGCGCTGCAACTGCCCGCGCCGCCGCAAAATCAAACTGTTCGCGCAGCGCCTTCTGCCTTCCGCCTTCTTCGGCGCGAAGATGAACGGTCTCCATCGGCAGCGCAAGCGCCTCGCTCACGGCCCGGAGGAAGCCGAGCCGTTTCTGCAGGCTGTCCAACAGCGTAATGTGAAGATCCTCGCGCACAATTTTCAGCGGCACGGCGGGAAAGCCCGCTCCGGTCCCGACATCGATCAGGCTTGCACCCTGCGGCAGCTCCACCGCATTCAGCAGCGAAACGCTGTCGAGAAAATGACGGATCACAATTGCCTGCGGTTCAACGATCGCCGTCAGGTTCATTTTTTCGTTCCACTCCGTCAGCAGCTGCGCATAGCGTTCAAACCGCTCCTCCGCCTGTTTGCTCAGCGGAATATTTCTTCCTGAAAATCCGCTGCGTAAAATCTCTAATGGGATCATACCATCTTTCCCTCCGGTATATAATTGCAGTCCATCTAACAAAAATTTGTTTTCGGCCCCTTGCCGCGCCGCATCTACTGCAGGTCTCTGCTTTTGCTGCGAATCAGCAGCACCGAGATATCGGCAGGGCTGACACCCGAAATACGCGACGCCTGCCCAATATTTAACGGGCGGATCTTGTTCAGCTTTTCCTGTGCCTCCAGCCGCAGCCCGGTAACCGTGCGATAATCAAATTCCGGCTCCTGCGGCAGCTTCTGCACCTCCAGACGGCGCATCTCCGCAATCTGCGATTGCTGGCGGCGAATATACCCCTCGTACTTTATTTCGGTCTCCACCTGTTCAAAGACGGAGGCGGGCAGCAGCGGGCGTTCCGGGTCGACCGGAGCCAGCGCGGCATAGCTCACCTGCGGCCGCTTCAGCAGCTCGCTCATGCGAACGCCGGTCGTCACTCGCGCCGTCCCGCACTCCTCCAAAATAGCGTTGAGCCGCTCCGTCGGCGGAAGCGTCAGGCCTTCCACACGCCTGATCTCCGCTTCCTTTTGCTCCTTGCGGTTCAAATACCGCCGCCAGCTTTCTTCCCGAACAAGCCCAAGTTCATGGCCGATGGGCATCAGGCGTTCGTCGGCGTTGTCCTGCCGCAGCACAAGCCGGTATTCCGAGCGCGAGGTCATCATACGGTAGGGATCCATAACGCCCTTTGTCACAAGGTCGTCAATCAGCGTTCCGATGTACGAGTCGGCGCGGTCGAGCACAAGCAGCTCCCTGCCCTGCGCCCGGAGCGCCGCGTTGATCCCGGCAACCAGTCCCTGCGCCGCGGCCTCCTCGTAGCCGGAGCTACCATTGAACTGCCCCGCGCCAAACAGCCCCGGCAGCGCCTTGAACTCCAGCGTTGGCGCAAGCTCCTGCGGATCCACACAGTCATATTCGATTGCATAGGCGACTCGCATCATCTGTACATGCTCCAGGCCTGGCAAAGACCGGTAGATCTGCAGCTGTACATCCTCCGGCAGGGACGACGAAGCGCCCTGCAGATACATTTCCTCCGTATCGGCTCCGCACGGCTCAATAAAAAGCTGGTGACGCTCCTTGTCCGGAAAATGAACAATTTTATCCTCAATGCTGGGGCAATAACGCGGACCGATGCCCTCTATTTTTCCGCTGTAAAGCGGAGAACGGTGAATATTCTTCTGAATAATCTCTCTGGTTTCGGCGTTTGTCCAAATCATGTGGCAAACGGCGCTGTTTTTAGGCGGGTGGTCCAGATCATCATACGAAAACGGCGTAACCGGTTCGTCGCCCGGCTGCACCTGCAGGCCGGAAAAATCAATGGAGCCACGCAGCAGCCGCGCCGGCGTTCCCGTTTTGAACCGACGCAGCCCCACGCCGAGCCTGCGCAGCGGTTCGCTGAGAAAGCCCGCCGGAAACATGCCGTCCGGCCCGCCCTCATAGGAGACATCCCCCACATAAATACGACCGCCAAGAAACGTTCCCGTTGCCAGCACAACGCACCGGGCGCGATAAACGGCGTGCAGCCGTGTGACGCATTCCCAGTCTCCGGCCTCCGTACGGCGCAGGTCACAGATTTCGGCCTGTTTTAAAAACAGATTTTCCTGCAGCTCCAGCTTGTGCTTCATCAGCTTGGAATATTCTCTCCGGTCGATCTGCGCCCGCAGACTGTGCACCGCCGGCCCTTTACCGCGGTTGAGCATTCTCATCTGCAGGCAGCAGGCATCGGCGGTTTTGCCCATCTCGCCGCCCAGTGCGTCGATCTCTCTCACCAGATGCCCTTTTGCCGTTCCTCCAATGGAGGGGTTGCAGGGGCAATTGCCCACGGCGTCCATATTAATGGTAAAAACACCGGTCCGACAGCCCAGGCGCGCCGACGCCAGCCCTGCCTCGATTCCAGCGTGCCCTGCGCCGATCACAATAACGTCAAAGCTTTCTGCAAGAAATTCCAAAAAGGGTCTCCTCCTGTTATTTAAAAATGTTCCGCTCCGGCAAAACCGCCCGGCCGTTACCTGCCGAAGATCTTCCGGGAGATCGCCTTTGCGCTCGGTGCGGCGGCAATTCCCCCGAGCGCCGTTTCCCGCAGAGAGGTTGGCAGAGCGCGGCCAACGTGATACATGGCGTCGACCACCTCGTCAAACGGAACGTCGCTGCGGATCCCCGCAAGCGCGAGATCCGCCGAAAGAATGGCGTTGACCGTGCCGGAAGCATTGCGTTTTGCGCAGGGCGCCTCTACGATTCCGGCAATGGGGTCACAGACCAGCCCAAGAATATTTTCGAGCGCGATCCCCGCAGCGCAAAGCGCCGTATCGGCGCTGCCCCCCCGCAACTGGACCACCGCCGCCGCGGCCATAGCCGCCGCCGTTCCGCATTCCGCCTGGCAGCCGCCCTCCGCGCCGGAGACCGTTGCATTGTCCGTAATAATTGCGCCCACGCCCGCCGCCGTAATCATTGCGTCGGTCACTGCCTCCGCCGGAGCGTTCAGCTCCTCCGCGACCGTAATGACGGCCGCCGGCAGAATTCCGCAGGCTCCCGCCGTCGGCGCGGCGCAAATTTTTCCCATGGAAGCGTTGACCTCCGAACAGGAGAGCGCGCGTGCCATTGCACGGGCGATGGTATCTCCGCAAAGAGCCCCAGCGCCTTTTCGGTAGTCCTCCATTTTGCGGCTGTCTCCACTGATCATTCCTCCGACGGTTTCCACTTTTTCCGTCAGTGCACGCGAAGCAGACTGCTTCATGACCGCATAATGATCCGCCGTACGGCTGCGGATCTCCTCCTCGCTTTTACCGGTGAGCAGCATTTCTTTTGCGAGCACGGCTTCGGAAATTTTTTTCATTTCATTTTTTTTCATATATTCCAGCAGCTGCGCGCCTGTTTGATACATCATAAATCGGATCTTCCTTTCCTTTCCGGTCGTGCTCACTCAATCGGGTTAAGCACCCGGACGGTATTGACATTCTCCAGCTTCATCAGCTCTTCCGTAACGGCGGCAGGAATTTTTTCATCCGTTTCAATCGTCATCGAAGCCTGCATTCCCCTCTCGCGCCGCTTTACACGCATCACGCCAATATTGATTCCGGCGGCGGCCAGCGCGGTGGAAACCTCGCTGATTACACCGGGCTTGTCCGTGTGGCCGATGACGATCGTCGGATATTCGCCGGTAATCTCGGTTTCGAACCCGTCGATGTCGGTAATCAGAATAGAGCCGCCGCCCACCGAGGAGCCCTGCACATAAAATGTGCCGCCATCCGTAAGCGAAAAAATGATCCGCGCCGTATT
>JAHZES010000047.1:0-498 GCA_019421725.1 Clostridiales bacterium
ACAAAAAACAGCGGATCAGCTGGCGGAGAAGGTTCGGCAGGACGGCTGCAAGCTGCAGACCGGGTTTGTGGGGACGCCTTATCTGCTGCATGTACTTAGTGATTATGGTCATGCCGATCTTGCATACAAACTTTTGCTCCGTACGGAGTATCCTTCCTGGCTGTATCCGGTCACAAAGGGTGCGACGACCGTCTGGGAACATTGGGACGGAGTTATGCAGGATGGATCGTTCTGGAGCGCCGATATGAATTCCTTCAACCACTACGCTTACGGTTCCGTTCTGGACTGGGTTTATGAAAAAGCGGCAGGTATTCGGACCGTAGAGGAATATCCGGGATTTGAACGCGTATGCATCGCCCCGCTGCCGGATGCCCGTTTGGAATGGCTGGAAGCAACGCTGCAGACGCGGCACGGAGAGGTGCGCTCTTTTTGGAGCTGTCAGGATGGCGTTGTCCGATATGAAATCACAGTGCCGGTTCCCGCACATATAATTTTGAA
>JAHZES010000047.1:508-5512 GCA_019421725.1 Clostridiales bacterium
GCATCGGACTGCAATTTAAAGCAGCAGTCCGATGCATTTTATTTGGCGAAGAACGGAAAATATTGTACTTATTCTGAGGAGGAATCAAGAGAAAGACTTTCCGTCAGCGCAGAAAGCGGCAGAAAATGATAGCCCATTTCTTCCCACTTGCTCAATAGTTCATCGAGAACTTCACCGTTTGTTTTTGAAGTATTGTGCAGCAGAACCACTGCACCCGGGTGAATTCGTTTTGTCAGCTTGCTGAGGGCTTCTTCCCGCGTCGGTTGGCTGTCCTGATTCCAATCAACATAGGCAAGGCTCCAAAAAAAGGTTTTGTATCCCAACTGCTGAGCCATTTTCAAATTTACCAGGTTATATTTTCCTTGTGGGGGGCGATAATCCATGGGCATTTCAATCCCAGTTATTTCTTTGAATTTAGTTTGCACATCATTTAATTCTTTGGAGAAGGAAGCTTCGTCAGTAAGCGAGGCCATGTTGGGATGGTGGTAGGTGTGGTTTCCAACGGTGTGGCCCTCGGCAACCATTCGTTTAACCAGTTCGGGCGCGCTTTCCAGATAATGTCCCACCACAAAGAAAGTTGCCGGTGCGCGATGCTTTTTTAACGCGTCCAGGATTGCGGAGGTATTTCCGTTTTCATATCCGCAGTCAAAGGTAAGATAAATTACTTTTTCGTCCTTGCTGCCCATGTAATAGGCGTTGTATTGCATCAATTCGGAAACAGAGACGTTGCCGGACGGCTGTTCGCCTTCCTTGCCAAAACCAAGTCCCCAGTCTCTGGTTGCCGAGACGCTTCCGGTAGTGGCTTTTGCCAGGGCGCCGCTGCTCAGCCGAATGCCGGTCAGAACGGCGGCAGGAACCAGCAGTACGGCAAGCAGCGTGCCCAAAAGCAGCCACAGAGTCTTGCGTGCCGGGCGGGTCATAATAATTTTCATTGTGGAAATCCTTCCTTTCCGCTGTACCGCAGATTTGTTAATGCGTCATTGTTTAACGGTTATCGTCAGTTTCATGTCTATTCAGCGGTCGGTTTGTCTTATGAACAAAGATTCTGCAGAATGAAAACGGCTTGGGTGGCGCTGCGGTGCGTATTTTTCTACATACTCCGTGAAGCAATAAAGATTTGCTCGATTCTGTACCGTATATGTACTCGTTTTTGAGCGGCAGCCTGTGATTCACAAAAAAATCCTACATGCGGATTCTGGAATCTTTATTGCATTTTAATATATAATATGATATAATAAATTAACAAAGTGTTCAATTGGTTAAAGCAAGGTGTTTTAACTGAACACAGGAGGTGAGTATTATGTCTGAACGGGACGCTTTAGTCTGGCTCGGTGTAGTGGTCGTATGCGTAATCGTGGAGGCGTTGACGGCTCAGCTGATTTCCATTTGGTTCGTCGTCGGCGGAATTGCAGCATTGATCGCATGTCTCTGCGGCATCAGCTTTTGGTGGCAGCTGGCGTGTTTTCTGATTGTTTCCACTGTTGCGCTGGCAGCAACGCGGCCGCTGGTGAAGAAGCTTCTTGTCAGAAAAAGGGTTTGCACCAATGCAGACCGCGTTATTGGCATGACTGCAGTGGTGACAGAGGAAATCAATAACAGTCTCGGGCTGGGGCAGGTCAATGTTTCGGGAAATATCTGGTCTGCGCGTTCTGTGGACCAGTCGGTTGTTCCAGTCGGCAGCAGTGTGCAGGTTCAAGCAATTCAGGGTGTAAAGCTGATGGTCCTGCCGCTTTCCGACACAAAAGAGTCGTCTGATTTTAACAAAACAGTTCAGTAAAAGGAGAGATTATTTATGTGGCCATACATCATTGCCGGGCTTGTTGTTTTGTTTCTGATTATTTTGATTGCAAATATCAAGATTGTTCCGCAGGCAAACGCGTATGTTGTGGAACGGTTGGGTGCGTATTCCGCAACGTGGGAAACGGGTTTGCACTGGAAGATTCCGTTTATTGAAAAAATATCGCGCAAGGTGTCCCGTAAGGAACAGGTTATCGATTTTCCGCCGCAGCCGGTTATTACAAAGGATAATGTCACAATGCAGATTGATACGGTGGTCTATTTCCAAATCACCGATCCAAAGCTTTATACCTACGGCGTAGAACGCCCGGTTTCGGCCATTGAAAATCTGACGGCTACCACGCTGCGTAACATTATCGGCGATTTGGAACTGGACCACACGTTAACTTCGCGCGATGTTATCAATACGAAAATTCGCGTTATTCTGGATGAAGCAACCGATGCGTGGGGAATTAAAATCAATCGTGTTGAATTGAAAAACATTATGCCTCCGCGTGAAATTCAGGAAGCGATGGAAAAGCAGATGAAAGCAGAGCGCGAACGCCGTGAAGCGATTCTTCGTGCAGAAGGCGAAAAACGCAGCGAGATCCTTGTGGCGGAAGGCCATAAAGAGGCTGCCATTCTCCGCGCAGACGCCGTAAAGGAATCCAAGATTCGTGAGGCTGCCGGTGAGGCGGAGGCGATTATGTCTATTCAGAGTGCTATGGCAGACAGTATCAAGCTTCTGAATGCTGCTGCTCCCTCCGAACGGGTAATTGCCCTCAAGAGCCTGGAGGCATTTGCAAAAGCCGCCGACGGAAAGGCGACCAAAATTATTATTCCTTCCGAAATTCAGTCCCTTGCCGGGCTTGCTGCCTCGCTGAAGGAATTGGTAACAGAGAAAGTGCCGGAGCCGGAAAAAAACGCTGCAGAAAAAATTCAGTAACAAGATAAAGTTATACAAATAATAAATAGCCGTGTGCATGTTATTTTTTCAGACCTACAAAAAATCTGAAAGGCGTGCTGCGGCTATTGCATTTTGCGTTGGAATCCCGTAAACTGTATACATATTGTGGATATTGTGAAAAAACGCATCTGCCCGGAAAGGAATGGTTGTCGGTTTGAAAAAAGCAATTTTCAAGCGCCGCGCCCTAACGAAGCTTTCAGGGAGTTTTGCGCAATTTTTCAGATGAAAAACGACCGTTCTGTGCGCTTCGGTCGTTTTTTATTTTTGGTTTCTTGCTTTTGCAGCAAGGCAAAGGAAAGGATGGTCATTTCGATGAAAAAGGTTGCAGTAATTATGGGGAGCGACAGTGATTTTCCTGTTGTTTCAAAAGCAATTCAAACACTAAAAAGCTTTTCTGTCCCGGTCGAAGCTCACGTCATGTCCGCTCACAGAACTCCAGAGGCCGCTGCGGAATTTTCAAAAAACGCTGCAGCGAACGGTTTTGGAGTAATTATTGCCGCTGCGGGCAAAGCGGCGCATCTGGCGGGCGTTCTTGCTGCGCACACCACGCTGCCTGTCGTTGGGATCCCAATCAAATCCTCTACATTTGACGGGCTTGACGCGCTGCTTGCCACCGTGCAGATGCCGGGAGGAATACCGGTTGCCACGGTTGCGGTGGACGGCGCTGAGAATGCTGCGTTGCTTGCGGTACAGATGCTCGCACTTTCTGATGAAGCGCTGGCTTCAAAGCTTTTGGAAAAAAAGATCGCTATGCAAAAGAGCGTAGAGGAAAAGGATTCCAGACTGCAGAAAGCAGTGGAAGAGCTTTGAGAGACTGCTCAGGTTTCCGTAGGAAAGAAGGGCGATTCAGTATGGATATGGACAAGCCGCACGAAGAATGCGGTGTTTTCGGAATTTATAATGCAGCACAGTGCGATGTTGTACGGGAAACGTTTTTGGCTCTTCATGCATTGCAGCACCGCGGGCAGGAAAGCTGCGGTATTGCAGTCAGCGACGATGGTGTTTTTCGTGCGCATAAAAACCAGGGCCTTGTTTCACAGGTGTTCAATCAACGCACCCTGGAAGCGCTTGGTCAGGGAATGATCGCGATTGGCCATGTGCGCTACTCGCCGGATGATGAACTGGAGCGTGCCAATGATCAGCCGTTGGTGATTCGCTATGCCAAAGGGAATCTTGCGGTTGCAATGAACGGCGCGCTGGTCAACGCATACGAGATCAAAAACATGCTGCAGACCGGCGGGGCGATTTTTCAAACAAACAGCAATGCAGAGGTTGTTTCCTACGTAATTGCCCGTGAGCGCTTGAACACGGGCTCCATTGAAGATGCTGTACAGAATGCAATGGATTATCTGAAAGGCGCTTATTCCATGGTTGTAATGAGCCCGCATAAATTGATTGCAGCGCGCGATCCGCAGGGTTTTCGCCCGCTTTGTATGGGGAGTCTTAACGGAAATCCGGTTTTTGCATCGGAATCCTGTGCGATTGAAAGCATCGGCGGGGAGTTTGTCCGGGATGTATGTCCGGGTGAGGTCGTCGTCTGCGATGAAAGCGGCATTCACAGTCTGACGGGGCATTGCGGAGGGAAAAGCGCGTTTTGCCTGTTTGAGTACATCTATTTTGCCCGTCCCGATTCGGTAATCGGGCAGGTAAGCGTTCACTTTGCCCGCCGCCGCGCAGGCGAGCTTCTTGCTGAGGAAAACCCGGTGGAGGCAGACATGGTCTGCGGTGTTCCGGATTCCGGATTGGACGCGACGCTCGGTTACGCCGAAGCGTCCGGCATCCCGTACGGAACGGCGCTGATTAAAAACAAATATATCGGAAGAACCTTTATTCAGGATACCCAGCTGCACCGCGAGGCGTCGGTCCGGGTAAAGCTTAATGTGCTCAGGGCCGCTGTTGACGGCAAAAGGATTGTGCTGGTAGATGACTCTATTGTTCGCGGAACGACCTGCAGACATATTGTCGGGCTGCTGCGCCAGGCAGGAGCAAAGGAAATCCATTTGAGGGTAACGGCACCGCCATTTCGTTTTCCGTGTTTTTTCGGTACCGATATTCGTTCTTCAGAGGATCTGATTGCCTGCCGGTTGAGCAGAGAGGCAATGCTTAGCTCCATCGGTGCGGATTCTGTCGGTTTCCTCAGTTTGCAAAGTGCCCGGCGCATTGCGGGTGGGCAGACAGGGCTGTGCGACGCATGCTTTACCGGCGAATACCCGATCCCGGTGCCGGAAAAACTGCCAACCAGTAAGTACGAACAAAAAATA
>JAHZES010000047.1:5522-11810 GCA_019421725.1 Clostridiales bacterium
TTTATATACGAAGGGAAGTTATGTTTCATGAACAGTTACAGCAACAGCTACCGCGCAGCAGGTGTTGACGTAACCGCAGGTTACCAAGCGGTCGATCTGATGAAGAAGCACGTAGCTCGCACAACGATTCCCGGTGTTGTTTCCGGGCTCGGCGGTTTCGGAGGTCTTTTCGAACCGAATCTGACCGGAATGGCTCGCCCGACGCTTGTTTCAGGTACCGATGGTGTCGGAACAAAGGTGAAGATAGCCTTTTTGCTTGACAAGCATGATACCGTAGGAATCGATTGTGTTGCCATGTGTGTTAACGACGTCATCTGTTCCGGTGCAAAGCCGCTTTTCTTTCTGGATTATATTGCCTGCGGCAAGAATTACCCCAATAAAATTGCTGCAATTGTTTCCGGCGTTGCCGAAGGGTGTGTGCAGTCCGGCTGCGCGCTGATCGGAGGCGAAACGGCGGAGCATCCCGGTTTGATGCCGGCAGATGAGTACGACATTGCGGGCTTCAGCGTAGGCATTGTTGATCAGGAAAAAATCATTGACGGTTCCAGACTCGAAAAGGGAGACGTGCTGATCGGTCTGCATTCCAGCGGAGTGCATTCCAACGGTTTTTCTCTGGTGCGCAGAGTGCTTGATCTGAACAGAAAAAATGTCAACGCCCATGTAGACGATCTTTCTGAATCTCTGGGAGAGACGTTGCTGACACCGACAAAGATTTACGTCAAGCCGATGCAGGAGCTGCAGAGCAAATGTGATGTTCATGCAATTTCACACATTACCGGCGGCGGCTTTTATGAGAACATTCCGCGCATGATGAAAAACGGGCTGTCTGCAAAGATCAAAAAGGGTTCTTGGCCGGAACTGCCGATTTTCAGCCTGATTGAGCATGTAGGCAATATTCCGGAGCATGACATGTATAATACCTTCAACATGGGGGTTGGCATGTGCGTTGCGCTGCCGGCCGAACAGGCGGACGAGGCGCTGCGGATCCTGCATGACTGCGGGACCGGCGCATCTATCATCGGAGAAGTGACCGAGGGAAACGGCGGGGTTGAATTATGCTGAATATTGCCGTGCTGGTTTCGGGTGGCGGCACTAATCTGCAGGCGTTGATTGATGCACAGGCTGCCGGTAGGATTCCTAACGGGCAGATATCCTGCGTTGTTTCCAGCAAAGCTGATGCCTTTGCGCTGAAGCGGGCGGAAAACGCGCAGATTCCTACCGAGATCCTGCTGCGAAAATCATTTGCAGATGGCAGGGAATATGACGCTGCGCTTATAGCCCTGCTGCAGAGGTATCAAATCGACCTTGTTGTGCTTGCAGGCTTTATGACGATTATCGGGACATCGGTGATTCGTGTGTTTGAAAACCGCATCATTAATGTACACCCGTCTTTGATTCCGTCTTTTTGCGGTGAAGGCTTTTACGGTCTTCGCGTTCACGAAGCGGTACTGAAACGCGGTGTGAAAGTAACGGGGGCAACGGTTCATTTTGTCAACGAGGTTTGTGACGGCGGACCGATTATTCTGCAAAAGGCGGTGTCGGTGCAGCCGGGCGATACGCCGGAGCTTTTGCAGCGCCGCGTAATGGAACAGGCGGAATGGGAACTTCTTCCGCGTGCGGTAGCACTTTTTTGTGACGGTAAAATTACCGTGCAAAAGGGAATTGTTTCTGTGGGTCAGTAAGAAAAATAATCTGAAGGAGATGTTTTTATGGCTGAATTACTTGATCTGAAACAGGTTTTGTCCGGTAATGAATATCCAGGCCGTGGCATTATCATGGGCAAAAGCGCCGACGGCAAAAATGCGGTATTTGCTTATTTTATTATGGGACGCAGCGAAAACAGCCGCAACCGTATTTTTGTGGAAGCCGGAAACGGCATTCGCACCGAAGCGTTTGACCCTTCCAAAATGACCGATCCGTCGTTGGTGATCTATGCACCGGTTCGTGTGCTTGGGGATAAAACGATCGTTACAAACGGCGATCAGACCGATACGATTTACGACTATCTGCAAAAAGGCAGAAGTATGCGTCAGGCGCTGAAGACCCGTACCTTTGAGCCGGACGGACCGAATTTTACGCCGCGCATTTCCGCTGTTGCCAAAATTAAAAAGGGCCGTTTCTCTTACAGAATGTCCATTCTCAAAAGCTCTTTCGGACGGGAAGAATCCTGCGAACGCTTTTATTACGATTATGATCAGCCGGTTGCGGGCGAAGGACGCTTTATTCATACCTATCGCTGCAATGGAGATCCGATCCCGTCTTTTTCCGGTGAGCCGGAGGCGGTTGCTGTTAACGGAACGATTGACGAGTTCACCAAGCTGGTATGGGATTCGCTGAACGAGGAAAACAAAGTGTCGCTCTTTGTTCGTTTTGTTAATCTGCAAACCGGCAAAACAGAAAACCGTATTGTGAATAAGAACGTGAAATAACAGTTTGAATCCGGAAAGGAATGTTTGAAATGGCAAACGAGCTTCTTTTGAAATACGGCTGTAATCCCAACCAGAAACCGGCGCGTGTTTTTATGAAAAACGGCGAGGAGCTGCCGATGACTGTTCTCAATGGTAAGCCCGGTTATATTAACCTGATGGATGCATTTAACAGCTGGCAGCTGGTAAAAGAGCTGAAGGAGGCGACAGGGCTTCCTGCGGCCGCATCGTTCAAGCACGTCAGCCCTGCGGGCGCCGCAGTTGCCGCACCGTTGAACGATACGCTGAAAAAAATCTATTTCGTAGAAGATTTGGAGCTTTCGCCGATTGCGTCAGCCTATGCCCGTGCGCGCGGCGCCGACCGCATGTCGTCCTACGGTGATTTTGTCGCGCTTTCCGACGTGTGCGATGAGCAGACAGCAGTGCTTCTGGCACGCGAGGTTTCCGACGGAATTATTGCGCCGGGTTATACCGGGCATGCGCTGGAGATTTTAAAGGGAAAGCGCAAAGGAACTTACACGGTTTTGCAGATGGATCCGGACTATACACCGGCTCCGGTAGAACAGCGAGATATTTTCGGCATTACCTTTGACCAGGGGAAAAATAATCTGAAGCTAGACACAGCCATGCTGGATAATCTGGTCACCGAAAACCTGCAGCTGCCGGATACGGCGAAGAGAGACCTGTTGATTGCGCTGATCACTTTGAAATACACGCAGTCCAATTCCGTTTGTTATGCTAAGGACGGTCAAGCCATCGGCGTTGGCGCCGGTCAGCAGTCCCGCATCCACTGTACGCGCCTTGCCGGTAACAAAGCAGATATCTGGCATCTGCGGCAGCACCCGAAAGTGCTCGGTCTGCAGTTTAAGGAAGGGATCCGCCGTCCGGATCGCGATAACACCATTGATGTTTACATTTCGGACGATTACGAGGATGTTCTGGCGGAAGGAGTTTGGCAGAATTTCTTTGCCGTTAAGCCGGAGCCGCTGTCCCGTGAAGAAAAGCGTGCTTATCTCAATACGATCACCGGTGTTTCCCTCGGTTCCGATGCGTTTTTCCCGTTTGGAGATAATATTGAACGTGCAAAACGCAGCGGCGTTCAGTATATTGCTCAGCCCGGCGGTTCCATTCGGGACGACAATGTAATTGATACCTGCAATAAATACGGTATGGCGATGGCATTTACCGGCATTCGCCTGTTTCATCATTAACGAAAGCGGGCTGTCTCCGCTACGCAGGATTTTCGGGGCAGCCTGTTTTTATCGGAAGGGGAGTTGTTCTCATGAAAATTCTGATGATCGGTTCCGGCGGCCGGGAACATGCATTGGTGCGCAAGTTAAAAGAAAGTCCGCGTGTTGAGAAGATATATTGTGCCCCCGGTAACGGAGGAATCTCCTGCGACGCAGTGTGTGAGCCGATCGGCGCTATGGATATCGGCGGCGCAGTGGCGTTCGCAAAGCAGAACGCAATCGATCTGGTATTCGTTGCTCCAGACGACCCTCTTGCAGCTGGAATGGTCGACGCGATGCAAAAAGAGGGGCTCCGTGCGTTCGGTCCGTCTGCTGCTGCTGCACAGATTGAAAGCAGCAAGGTTTTTTCAAAGAATTTGATGAAAAAGTATGGTATTCCGACGGCAGGCTATGAGGTGTTTGAAAAACCGGCCGAGGTACTGACATATATCCGCCGGCAGAACACGTTTCCAACGGTCATCAAGGCGGACGGACTCGCATTGGGCAAAGGCGTTGTCATTGCTCAGAATCTGAAGGAAGCCGAAGAAGCGGTTCATTCCATTATGGAAGATAAAATTTTCGGTGCATCGGGAAATCGCGTAGTAGTAGAAGAATTTTTAACAGGTCCCGAAGTTTCCGTTCTGGCGTTTACTGACGGAAAAACAGTAAAGCCAATGGTTTCCTCAAAAGATCATAAGCGTGTGGGAGACGGAGATAAAGGGCCGAATACCGGCGGTATGGGTACGATCAGCCCGAATCCGTATTATACGGATAAGATTGCGGAAATTTGTATGCAGACCATCTTTTTACCGACGATCCGCGCAATGCGGCAGGAGGGTTTTCCGTTCAAGGGATGCCTCTATTTTGGTCTGATGCTTACGCCAAACGGTCCCAAGGTGATTGAATATAACGCGCGCTTTGGCGATCCCGAAACACAGGTCGTTCTGCCGCGTTTAAAAACCGATCTGACAGATATTATTGATGCGGTAATTGACGAAAGGCTCGACACCTGTAAAATTGAGTGGCGGGACGGTGCCTGCGCGTGCGTGGTTCTTGCCTCGGGTGGATATCCGGGCAAATATGCCAAAGGGCTTGAAATTTCCGGTTTGAACCAAAACGGGCAGATAGACGGCGCTACGGTTTATCATGCCGGAACCGTTCGAAAGGACGGAAAGTTTCTGACGAACGGTGGCCGCGTGCTCGGCGTAACAGCGACGGGCGCAACGCTGGACGAGGCGCTTGAAAAAGCGTACTCAGCCGTTGGAAAGATTCACTTTGACGGTATGCAGTATCGTCGCGATATTGGCAGAACACATTGACATTTTTCTTTCTTTTGTGCAAATTCGGCTCCTGCGGTGCATATGTTTGTACCGTGGGAGCTTTATTTTTGGCGTGTCGCTCTTTATAACGGATGAAACGGTGATGCTGCTGATTCAAGATCGGTGCGAAAGGGAGGAATCCGGGAATGACCTGTCGTCTCGCGGATCTGCGAAATAAAGAAGTGATCAATATTAAAGACGGAATGCGCTTAGGGTGCGTCTGTGACGCAGAGCTGGATACCTGTACAGCAAAGTTACTGTCGATTATTGTCTATGGACGACCGCGTTTTTTCGGAATTTTCGGCCGTGAGGAGGATATTATCATCAAATGGTGCGATATTGAGGTGATAGGAGAGGATACGATTCTGGTCAGCTGCTGCCTGCCGCCTCCGCCTGTGCACCGCGGCTTTTTCAGAAACCTTTGGGGTGGCTGATCAACGTTCGAAAATACGGAGTTTTACGCTGCTGCAGGTTTGTCAAACAAATTGGACAGAGAACTCGACAGAGGAAATCCAGGACAGAGGTCTCATGGGAAAGTTATTAGAGCGGCGGTTAAGGAGAGCAAGTTGCTTTACAAAGTCATCCAGAGAGTGGAAAGTATGGCAGGAATAAGAGCGCTTCCGGTCTTCGCGGTGGCTGCGTTCGACCTTGCCGTTATGCCGCGGGATGTAGGGACGGATCGGCTTCAATTCGGTTTCTGTGTGCTGGTTCGGGTGGCTATGAGGATGCCTGGACTGACAGGCCAGGGACGCCACGCTTCCGTCCCGGCGTTGTTTCCAGAAGTAAATGAATGACCGGTTCTTGTTGTATTTCCAGCTTGCGCGGCTGACGCCGTATTTTTTCTGCACACTTCATTAGGGACTGCCGATAGGCCATGTCTTGTGTCATACTCTTACTCATGAGACTTAGGGTCTCCTTTCGGGAAGTTGTTGTTTAGTAGCTCAATTTTAACCCTATCACTCATACCTTCTTCAATTGTCCAAGATGTATTGTAGTACTACAAACTGCTGTAGGTTTGTCAAGGATTCCGAATTGACTTTGATGGTAAAATGATTTATAATAAATTAGTAAGATGTGAGTTTGCAAAGTTTTGAATCTTTTCAAATGGCGCCTTTCCCCTAAACTATGTATCATACTTCTATTTAATTGATTGCATTTGCTGAAAGGACAAATAATAATATAGATATAATTTAATACATGATAGAGGGACTGCTTCCTAAGCGGGAGATCGTTCGAGTCTAAATCTTGCATACAACTTTATATTTTGTGTATACGTCCCAGTAGCTCAGCTGGATAGAGCACACGCCTCCTAAG
>JAHZES010000048.1 GCA_019421725.1 Clostridiales bacterium
GCAGAACGCCCGGTAGGATGACCCGGCGGCGGATATCTGTTTTTGATTTACAAAGAAAAAAGGATGCTCTGAACGATGGAACAAATTAAAATTACAACGGAATTTATCCGGCTGGACGCCGCGCTTAAAATGGGCGGCATGGCAGAAACCGGCGGACAGGCCAAGGTGCTGATTCAGAACGGAGAAGTAACGGTCAACGGCGAGGTCTGCACACAGCGCGGAAAAAAGCTTCGCCCGGGCGACCGCGCCGAATGCGGAGAAAAAGCCGCAGAGGTCGTGCAGGCGTGAACGTAACCGAACTTTCCTGGAAAAATTACCGCAATTTAAAGCAGGGAACGATGCTCCCCTGCGAAGACGTAAATGTCATTTTCGGCGAAAATGCGCAGGGAAAGACGAATCTGCTGGAAGCGATCTGGATCTTTACGGGCGGGAGGAGCTTCCGCGGCGCAAAGGACGAAAATCTGATCTCGTTCGGGGAGGATCACGCCAGGGCGTCGCTCTCCTTCTTTGCCGAAAACCGCGAGCAGGAATCAGAAATATTGCTCCGCGCCGCAAAGCCGGGTTCCCCGGTACGAAGAAGCTATACCTTGAACGGTGTCGCGCAGAAAAGCCCTTCCGGCATGGTAGGGAGGTTTTGCGCGTGCGTATTTGCGCCGGTCCACCTTTCGCTGGTGGAGGCGGGCCCGGCCGAACGCCGAAAATTTCTGGACGGAGCGATTTGTCAGGCGAAGCCGGGCGCGGCGCAGACCCTGGCGCGTTACCGGCGCGCCGTGGAACAGCGGAACGCTCTGTTAAAGGAGCTTTCGCGAAAGCCGTATTTGGAAAATATGTTGGATGAATGGGACGAGGTGCTGGCTCCGTTGGGCGGAGCAGTGACCGGCGACCGTCTTTCCTATCTTTCGCAGCTGCAGCCTGCTTCGGAGGAATTCTATTTCGGTATTTCTTCGGGAAGAGAAAGGCTTACCGTTTCCTATGAGTTTTCTTTTTCGGAGCACACGGAGCGGCAGGCTGAGGTCGGTCTGCTTGCAAAGGATTTTCTCTGTGCGCTGCAAAAGAACCGCCGTGCCGATATTGCCGCCGGTTTTACGACCTGCGGACCGCACCGCGACGACTTTTCTCTCTGCATCAACGGCCTTTCCGCCAGAACCTTCGGTTCTCAGGGGCAAAAACGTTCTGCGGCGCTTGCGCTCAAGCTTGGAGAAGCCGCCGTGCTCCGCAGCAATCTGGGGGAAAAGCCGGTCGTGCTGTTTGACGATGTGATGAGCGAGCTGGACAGAAGCCGCCAGGACTACCTTTTTAACCGTATGAAGGGGTGGCAGATTTTTATTACCTGCTGCGAGCCTGCTGCGGTGCTTCGCCTTTCCGGCGGAAAAACATTCTGCATGAACGGCGGAGTTCTTTCGGAGCAGTAATTTTCCGGCGGAAAGCAGTTCGAAACGAAAAGGATGATTTTGAAGCATGTATATTCACCTTGGGCAAACGACCGTGATCCGTTCGGAAACGATCCTCGGAATTTTTGATCTGGAAAAGACGACGGTTTCCAAATCAACGCGGGATTACCTTTCGGCGGCAACGGCGGCGGGAGAAGTGGTAACGGTTTCTTACGAATTGCCGAAATCGTTTATTGTAACGATGGAGGACGGCCGGCGCACGGTTTATATTTCGCAGATATCCCCCTCCACGCTGCTGCGCCGCGCCGGATTTATCGATACCATCCGGTTGTAAGGAAAGCTTTCAGGCTGCAGAAAAAAGGGCGGGCTGCGTCCGATAAAAAGAAGGGAAGGAACCGTTTCATGAAGAGAAGAATCGAAAAAGGAAGGCTTGCGCGCTGCCCGTACTGCGGCAGATACATCAATTACTTTTTTCTTTACGAAAGCAAGCATTACGATTTCGGCCATTGCTCTCACTGCGGCGGGATTTACGCCGTTCGGTACTCCGGTTGGGCGTCGACGCTTACGGCGCTTGCGCTGATAGCAACGGCGGCTGGAATTCTGCTCAGCCAGATGGCGTACAGGGGGCTTCCCTCGTGGAAATTCTTTTTACTGATGGCGTTGGTCCTGACGGTGATCTATGTGCTGATCCCGGTATTTATTCTGCCGACCAAGTGCGTGGTGGAAGGAAAGCTGGGAGGATTTCCAAACAGGGAGTCCATGCCGGTCCGCTTGCAGAAACGGCTCCCGGCCGGCTCCGGAATGCCGACGCAGGAAGAACAGGCGTTGAGCGAGGAAGCGAAAAAAATGTTTGTCGGCTTTTCTCCCGAGGATTATGAGGAACCGGAAGAAGAGAAAAAGGCTCCGGGCCGCGCTTTGAGCGAGGAGGAAGCCGTGGAAGAGCCTACGATCATTTCAACCGGGCCGGGAGAACCCCTTTCCACACAGGAACGGTATCTCCGCGCGCAGAAAAACCGCATGAAAGCACGCCATTCCAGATAATTGCCGGCGAAAAGTCGCCGCGAAAGGAACCGACATGGGAAAAAAGAAAAGAAAAAAAGCGGCTGCGCCTGAAATTTCGGCTGCCGGCCCGCAAAAGAGGGCTCCGTTTTTTGCTCTGACCCGCTGCCCGGAATGCGGCAGAACCGTTTTATACCGCACGCTTGTCGCAAAACCGGTCCTGTTTGCGGTGCGCTGCCGGTGCGGTGCGGAATTCTGCTGCCGCCCGCGGCTTGCCAGTGGAATCCTGTGGCTGGCGACCTTTTTGCTCTGCTTCGGGATGATCCGGCTGGTGATCGCAGTTTCGACCGATATGATACCGGTATATTTCTTTACCGTCGTTTTTGTGACCGGCGCGTTTTTTTTGTATCCGCTGACTCTGCGCGCAGGCTGCAAAAGCCGCAAAAAACAGCATTTGTCGAAGAATGATTCACAGCTCCATGAAAAAAACGAAAAATAATGGCCCTTATAAGCCCGTAGAGCTGTTTTTAAAGAAATTTTGAAAAAACTTTGGAAACCGCCTGAAAATGTGCTATAATAAACGCAGAAGGCTGTTTTTGAAAATCGCCGCCGAACCCCGGCGGGCGAAAGAATCTGGAGGGGTCCTTTTGGATAACAATCCTACTACTCATACCGACGCCGCTTACGGTGCGGAACAAATTCAGGTGCTCGAAGGGCTTGAAGCAGTCCGGAAACGCCCCGGCATGTATATCGGCTCCACAGGCCCGCGCGGTCTGCATCATCTTGTTTATGAAATTGTAGATAATTCCATCGACGAAGCTCTGGCAGGCTATTGCGACAAAATCGACGTCGTGATCGAGCCGGGGAACGTGATCAGCGTAATTGACAACGGGCGCGGCATTCCGGTCGGAAGGCAGGAAAAAACAGGGCTGCCTGCGGTCACAGTTGTGTTTACCATTCTGCATGCCGGCGGAAAATTCGGCGGCGGCGGGTACAAGGTTTCCGGCGGTCTGCACGGCGTGGGCGCTTCGGTCGTCAATGCGCTGAGCGAATGGCTGGAGGTGGAGGTCTATCATGAAGGGAGCGTTTATTTTCAGCGGTTTGAACGCGGAAACGCCGTCTGTGATCTGCACGTCACCGGAGCTACCGACAAAACCGGGACGCACGTCACCTTTAAGCCGGACGGGGAGATCTTTACCGAAACGCTGGTGTATGAATACGAAATCCTTGCGCAGCGCCTGCGCGAACAGGCTTTTCTGAACGCCGGAATCCACATTGAGCTGCGTGACGAGCGCAACCCGGACGAAATTCGAAAAGAAAATTACTGCTATCAGGGCGGCTTGAGCAGCTATGTGGATTACATTCATAAAAAACGCGGGCTTGAGGTGCTCCACCCCGATATTCTGCATTTTTTTGCCGAGGCTGCCGACCATAATTCCACCGCGGAGATCGCGATGCAGTATAACGACAGCTACAATGAACTGATCATTTCTTTTGCCAACAATATTCATACGACCGACGGCGGCACGCACGAAGAAGGCTTTAAGCGCGCGTTGACCCGTGTGATGAACGATTATGCCAGAAAGTACGGCATTTTGAAGGAAAGCGACAAAAATCTCAGCGGCGAGGATGTGCGCGAAGGGCTTACCGCGATCATCAGTATCAAGATCAAGGAAGCACAGTTTGAAGGGCAGACAAAGGCGCGCCTGGGCAATACGGAGATCCGCGCCCTGGTGGATAAGACCCTTTCGGAAAAGCTTTCGGCATATCTGGAGGAAAACCCCGCAACGGCGCGAGCTATTTTTGACAAGGCGCTGACCGCCGCGCGCGCGCGCGAAGCGGCAAAAAAAGCCCGCGAGCTTGTACAGCGCAAATCGGCGATGGAATCGGCGTCGCTGCCGGGAAAGCTGGCGGATTGTCAGTCCCGCGATGTAAACGAGACCGAGATCTACATCGTAGAGGGCGATTCCGCAGGCGGCTCCGCCAAAGGAGGACGCGACCGCCGCTTTCAGGCGATCCTGCCGCTCTGGGGCAAAATGCTCAACGTGGAAAAAGCGCGGCTGGACCGCGTTTACGGCAACGATAAGCTGATGCC
The DNA here is from genome assembly GCA_019421725.1 of Clostridiales bacterium. Lineage (GTDB taxonomy): Bacteria > Bacillota > Clostridia > Oscillospirales > Acutalibacteraceae > CAKXIK01. The sequence continues at coordinate 4,486 of JAHZES010000048.1, forward strand.
GGTCATTACGGCGCTCGGCACGGGGATCGGCGACGATTTTAACATTGAAAAGCTGCGTTACGGCAAGGTCATCATTATGGCGGATGCCGATGTTGACGGTTCTCATATCCGCACGCTGCTGCTGACGTTCTTCTTCCGCTTTATGCGTCCGCTGATCGAACAGGGGCACGTTTACCTTGCACAGCCCCCGCTTTATAAGCTCAGCAAAGGGAAAAAGCATCTTTACGCCTATACGGACGCCCAGAGGGACAGAATTATTCAGGAGCTTGGCGGCAGCGCGGCGATTCAGCGCTACAAAGGTCTTGGTGAAATGGACCCGCACCAGCTGTGGGAAACGACGATGGACCCGGCGACCCGCACGATGATGCGTGTGGAGCTTTCGGATGAGGATCTTGCTTCCGCCGACGAAACCTTTACGATCTTGATGGGCGACAAGGTGGAACCGCGCAGAGAATTTATTGAGCAGAACGCCAAATATGCGGGAGAATTGGATATTTGACGCTTTCGGAGGTTTTCATGGAAGAACGCGAAAAAAATTTTGCCGGGCAACAGCCCGCTGAGGAAACCCCGGCGGAAGAAAAGCTCCGCTTTTACCTGACAGAGGAGCAGCTTTACCGGGCAATGAGATCCCGCGGTATTTTTCGTACGCAGGGAGCCCGGGCCATTGTGCAGACGACGCTGCTTGCGGTGCTCGGTGTGGGCTTTTTTATTTCATACTTTTGTTATCGGGACGGCAGCGGGCTTTTTCTCGGAATCGTCAGCTTTGCGGTGATCGCAATGATCTGGCTGGTGCCCTGGCTCGGACTGCGTTCCCGCGCCCGCAGAGCAGCCCCGAAGCAGGAGGTCTGCGTTGCGCTTGCACCGGAGCATCTGACGGTCGGTGAGGGCGGCGGCATGTGGGAATTTCCGCTGGACGGCTCCGGATTTTGCTGGCAGACAGAGGAGCTTTTACTGCTGGAGACCTCGTTCGGCCGCATGACGGTGATCCCTAAAAGCGCTTTTTCCGCGGAGCAGTGGGAACGCTGGTTTCCCCTGATCGCGCAGAAGACCTCTCCGGAAAAACCAAAGCGCAGAAGAAAGCCGTAAGGCAGCGCCCACCGGGCGTTCAACGGCGCGGAAAGGAGAAAACAATGGCATCGTTTTATGACAAACCGCTGTTCACGGCAACACAGCTGCTTTCTCCCGACGAATTTGAGGACAATTGGATGATCCGAGAAAAGGCAGTTGGCCGGCTGAAATATCAAAAGCTTTTTCTGGGCGTGCTGACGGTATTGAGTCTGTTTTTTCTTTCCTTTGCTCTGCCGGATCTGGCAAACGGCCGCTGGATGCGCTCGATTGCGGCGTTGACCTATGTGCTGTTCTGCATCTGCATGGCGGCGTACGAATCAATGATCCTTCCGCAGCGGGTGAAGATGGAGGCGGTGAGAATGTACCGCACGAACCGGCTGTTGCAGAGCGAAACGCAGCTTACGGTGACGCGGGACGGCTATACGCTGAAAAACCGCTACGAAACGCGGACGGGGTATTGGTCAGAGACGGCGTTTTGCGCCGAAACGGAGCGGAGCTTTGTTTTTTGCGGCGGACGGGAACGGGATCCGCTGATCATTTTGAAGGATGTGATTCCGGCGGAGGAACGCGAACATTTTTCGGAGAAAATGCAGGAAACCTTTTCCGGGCGTTACCGCCGCCTGAAGCTGTGACGTGAAAAAGGGGGTGCCCGCTTGGAAGCGCCAATTGTTTCATTTACATTTTTGACCACAAAGGAAGATTACTGCTGCTACCGGCTGGACTGCGTGCGGCTCAGCTGCGGAAAGCGTGACCGAACTGCGCTGACGCTGATCGGGATCGCGCTGATTCTTGGCGGAGCGGCAGGAGCAATGCTGTTTTCGCACAATTTGCTTAATTATATTGCGTGGGGTATTTGCACCGCGACGGGCTTTTTTGCGGCAGGGTATTTTTCACTGTTTGAGCCGCTGCTGGTCACGCGCCGCGCACAAAAGGAATACGCGCAGATTTGCGGCAAGCTTTCGGCGCAGACCGTGGAGCTGTGCGAAACGGGAGTGCACATCAAAAACGACCGCTGCGACGGATTTTACCCTTATGAGATTTTGCACCGGTGTATTCGCACAGAGCATTTTATGATCCTCTTTTTTGGCGTGGGGGATTCGGTTTTCGTGGCGCTTCGAACGGCAGGCCCCGAGGAACAGGAACGTGCGGTCTCCGTTCTGCGACGGCAGCTGGGAAAGAAATATGTCGATCCGTCGGCCACATGATGCGGCCTTGTTGAGCGAACGGGAGCGCCGGGCCGGAAAAGGCTTTTCGGTGAGATACGGTGTTTTTCCGGAAAAGAAAGGTTATGACGCAGGAATATTCCGGGCGGCGAGTTGTACCGGAGCAAGGCGCTTTTGTGCCGGAAGCCCCGCTGCTGCTCAAGCTGCAGGTCAGGCTGCAGGAAAAAGAATACGTCGGCGCCAACAGGCTGTTTCTCCGCGCCCGGCAAAGAGCGACCCGCTTTTTGTCGTTTGCCGGAATTCTTCTGCTTGCCGCTATTGTCGGAATGGCGCTTTTTTTGTTTATTGCATCGGGCGAAAGAGAGCCCGGCCTGCTGATGCCGCTGGCGCCGCTGCTGCTGGTGGCGCTGCTGCCGCTTTTGCAAAGAGCGGCTGTAACGGTTTCGGCCCGGCGCGCTTATGAGAAAAATCCGGAATTCAGTGAATCGCATGAGGTCTGGTTTTTTGACGACCGTGTAGAGGTCATTTCATCCACGGGCCGTTCCGTATTTTTTTGGAAGGATATCGGCGGCGGCGCAGAAAACGGAGAATTGCTGCTGCTGTGGTGCGGCATGCAGATGATCGTCGTTCCGGCGAATCAGGTGGATTCTTCCGTCGCGGCGTATCTGCACAATTTGCTGCTCGCAAAGCTTTCCTGCCGGTTTCAATTTTTTTCGGCGGTTCAGGCATGTGGCACGGCCGATTTTCCGCAGAAGGAGTTTCCGGTTTCGCCGCTGCATGCGGCGGTTTCGGCGGCGGAGACGCCGAAAAGCGTTCACAGCTTTCCGCCGTTTGTACTCGATTTGCCAAACCGGCCGGCTTTCAGCCGGAGTTGGGCGGTAACGGCGATATTCAGCGGGTTGTTTTCGTTGATTATTTCCGCGTTTTTTTGTGCCGGGCAGCAGGAGGCTTTGTTTACGGGAGCGTTTTTCTGGTTTTGCTGGGGCGTGTTCTTTGCACTGCTGTTCGGGCTGATGCAGCTTTTCATCTGCCTTTCCGCAAGGAGCGTTCTGCGGTCGGAGCCCCGGCTGCGCATTACTTTGATTCCGAACGGCTTTGGAACCGACACCGGGCGCAACAGTCTGCTGACAGGCTGGGAAAGCGTTCGGGTAAAGGAGACCGGTTCCGCATTCCGGATCAGCGGGATCGGTACGCCGGAAAGACAGCTGAAAATTTGCAAAAATGAGCTTTCGCCGGAAGCTTTTGAGGAGCTGCGCCGCCTGTTGGTCCGGTGCTGCCCGAATTATCAAAGCAGATCCGGTGTGATTCCCCGGTGACCGGTCAAAGGCCGGGCGATCGTTTCGTAATAAAGTAGCTTCTCAACGGAGATTCCGTTTTTGAAAGGAATGGTTACAAGCAATGGAAGATCAACAGCTGGAACAGAAGATTGTCGACATCGGCATTGAAAAAGAGATGAAGAAGGCGTACCTTGCCTATTCCATGTCGGTGATCGTCGGCCGCGCGCTGCCCGATGTGCGCGATGGTCTGAAGCCGGTCCACCGCCGCATTCTTTACACGATGTATGAAAACAATATTACGCCGGATTCCGCTTACCGCAAGTGCGCCGATACCGTCGGTACCGTGCTTGGCCGCTACCATCCGCACGGCGATGCGTCGGTTTATGACGCGCTCGTTCGTCTGGCGCAGGATTTTTCGATGCGTTATCCGCTGGTGGACGGCCACGGAAACTTCGGCTCCGTTGACGGAGATCCCCCCGCCGCTTACCGTTACACGGAGGCCCGTATGGGAAAAATGTCGGTCGATATGCTGACCGATATTGAAAAAGATACCGTAGAGTTTCAGCCGAACTACGACGACCGGCTCAAGGAGCCGGTATATCTCCCCTCCCGTTTTCCGAATCTGCTTGTAAACGGCTCTACCGGCATAGCGGTAGGTATGGCGACCAACATTCCGCCGCACAATCTGGCCGAGGTCATCGACGGTATGTGCTGCCTGATCGATAACCCGGATGCTTCGCTGGAGGATCTGATGGAGCACATCAAGGGGCCGGATTTTCCCACCGGCGGCATCATCATGGGCCGCAGCGGGATCCGCGCAGCCTATGCAACCGGCCGCGGGCGCATTTTTCTGCGCGCGCGCGCAGAGATTGAGGAAGAGAAAAACGGCAAATCGCGCATTCTTGTTACCGAGCTGCCGTACCAGGTGAACAAGGCGCGTCTGGTGGAATCCATTGCGGAAATGGCAAAGGAGAAGCGCATCGAGGGAATCGCCTATGTTACCGACCATTCCGATAAGGACGGTATGTGCATGGTGATCGACGTCAAGCGCGACGCCTCGCCGCAGATCGTGCTCAATCAGCTGTACCGCTATACCCAGATGCAGGTGACGTTCGGCGTGATTATGCTGGCTATCGTCGACGGAGAGCCGAGGGTGCTGACGCTGAAGGAGATCCTGCAGAATTATATCGATTTTCAGCTCGATGTGATCACCCGGCGTACCCGGTTTGACCTGCGCAAGGCCGAAGAGCGGGAGCATATTCTGGAGGGCCTGATCATTGCGCTCGATTTTATCGACGAGGTAATTGCGATCCTCCGCGCCTCCAAATCGGTTCCAGAAGGCAAAACGGCGCTGATAGAGCGGTTCGGTCTGGACGATGCACAGGCCGGCGCGATCGTCGCCATGCGCCTTGGCCAGCTGACCGGGCTGGAACGCGACAAGATACTGGACGAATCGGCGCAGCTGAAAGAAAAAATTGCCGATCTTCGCGATATTCTTGCCAGCGAGGCCCGCAGAAAGGATATTCTGCGCACGGAGTCCATGGCGATCCGTGAGAAATATAAGGACGACCGCCGCACGGAGATCGCTTCCATCAGCGGCGAGGTCGACATTGAGGATCTGATTCCGCAGGAGGAGTGCGTGCTGACGCTGACCAACTTCGGCTATGCAAAACGCCAGCCGGTAGATACCTTTACGGCGCAGCGCCGCGGAGGAAGAGGGATCACCGGCGTAGGCCGCCGCGAGGAGGATGTCGCGACGGAGATGTTTGTCTGCAATTCGCACGATTACGTGCTGTTCTTTACAAACCTTGGCCGCGTTTACCGCCTGAAGGCCTACGAAATTCCGGAGGGAAGCCGGACCTCAAAGGGCATGAACATTGCAAACCTTTTGCCGCTGGCGCAGGAGGAAAGGATCACCTCCGTCATCCGCGTGCCGGAATTTGAAGAGGACCGCTTCCTTGTGATGGTGACCCGCCGCGGAATTATCAAGCGTACCGATCTTTCCGCTTACGATACGGCGCGCAAGGGCGGCTTGATCGCACTGGATCTGAACGAGGGCGACGAGCTGGCCTGGGTGCGCATGACAAAGGGCGAAAGCGAGCTGCTGGTCGCGACTCGCAAAGGGATGGCGATCCGCTTTGCCGAGACGGATGTTCGCAGTATGGGGAGAACGGCAAGAGGCGTGAAAGCGATTACGCTCGGCAGGGACGACGAGGTGGTCGGCATGGCGGTCCTTCATGCGGGCCAAAAGGTGCTTACCGTTTCCGAAACGGGCTACGGACGCCTTTCCCCCATTGAAAATTACCGTATGCAGTCGCGCGGAGGCAAGGGCCTGAAGAATTATCACACCGAAAAATACGGAGAGGTTGCGACCGTGCTGGTGGTCGACCCCGAAAATGACGACGTTATCATCATTTCATCCGACGGCGTCATCATCCGCGTCTGCGCCGGAGAGATCCGTGAATGCGCCCGCCCGTCCAAGGGCGTTAAGGTGATGCGTCTGGCCGAAGACAGCAGAGTCGTCACGTTGGCCCGCGTTCCGCACGAGGAGGGTGAAGCCACCGAGACGATCGAGGACGACGGAAGCGACGCCGATGAGGGAGCCGAAACCGAGGCCGAAATGGAAGCGGAGGCAGCAGAGGAAACGGACGCGCCTACCGAGGAAGAACAGTAAAATAGCTTGACCGTCAGGCGGCCGGAAAACGGAACAAAAAATACCTGCCCGTTTTCGTCCGCCTTTTTGCTGCGGTGAAGCCGGTTCTCTGTTATAAAATAGCATTTCCCGAAAGGAATGTGGTTTGAATATGTCAAAGGTAAGATTTATTGCGGCAATGACTGCGGCAAAGGCGGCTCAGAATCTGTTGATCGCGGCGAAAAAGAACGCTGCGTGGCATTTGCCGGGCAGGGTTGCCAAAAAGATCATGCCGGGCTTTCCCGGCGACGAGCTGCAGCGGCCCAAAACGGTCATTGCGGTAACCGGTACCGACGGCAAAACGACGGTATGCAACATGCTTTGCGATCTGTTTACCTCTATGGGGTATCGCGTGGTTTGCAACAACATGGGATTCAATGCGCTGGACGGCATCAAGTCCATGCTGATTTACGGTTCCACCGTAACGGGAAAGCCCAAGGCGGACATCGGTGTGTTTGAAATAGACGAGCGCCGCACGCGGCAGATGTGCGAGCTGCTGCACCCACAGTATCTGATGGTGACCGGGCTGTTCCGCGATTCGGTCAACAACAACGCACACCCCGAATACATAGCGTCCATTGTCAGCGGCGGCGTTCCGGCCGGGACGCAGCTGATCCTGAACGCGGACGATCTGATCTCATCCCGCATTGCGCCGCAGGTTCCGCGTGAGAAAAAGCACTTTTTCGGGATGGACCGGCTGGAAAGTGATGTGACCCGGTGCGTCAATCTGGTCAACGATGCGCGGGTTTGCCCCGTTTGCCAGGCGCCGCTTGTTTACGATACGATCAAATATCATCACATCGGCCGCGCGCACTGCGAAAAGTGCGGCCTTGTGTCGGAAACGCCGGACGTGCTGGGCAGACAGCCGAATCTGCAGAATAATACCCTTACCGTACGGGAAGGCGGAACAGACACCGTTTATCCGCTGGTGAACGACAGCATCTTCAATATGTACAACGAAACGGCAATCATTACCCTTCTGC
>JAHZES010000049.1 GCA_019421725.1 Clostridiales bacterium
CGGACGGAAAGAGCGCAGATGAATTTTCAAAATCATCTTTTTGGAGCAAAGCAGCAAGACAAGCCCCAACAGCATGCCGACCACCTGGCCGAGCACCGTGGCATAGGCGGCGCCGGCAATTCCAAGAGCCGGGCAGCCAAGGAGGCCGAAAATCATAATGGGATCGAAAATAATGTTGATGATCGCACCGGTCAGCTGGGTGGTCATTGGAATGGTCATGTTGCCGGTCGCCTGAAAAATTCGCTCAATCGTTACCTGCAAAAACAATCCGAGTGAACCGATGGTAACGATAGAGGTATAAACCGCGCCAAGCTCTGCAACGCTTTGACTGTCGGTAAACGCATAAAAAAACGGTTTAGCGGCAAAAATACCAAAAAGCGCAAAAGCCAGTGCGCCCAATACCGCAAGAAAAAGCCCGTGGCTGGCGGCATGCGAGGCCTCCTCGAAACGCCCTTCGCCCAAACGGCGAGAAATCAGCGAGTTGACGCCCACAGCGGTGCCGACGCCGACCGCGATCATCAGCGTTTGGACAGGAAAAGCCAACGAAACGGCGGTTAGGGCATCCGGGCTGATTTTTGCGACAAAAATACTGTCCACAATGTTGTACAGCGCCTGTACAAGCATGGAAAGAATCGACGGAACCGACATGCTCAGCAGCAGCTTGCCGACCGGTGCGGTCCCCATTTTGTTTTGAGTAAGTTCAGACATTTTGCAGCTCCTTTATTTTTGAGATCGTCTTTCGTCAGGATTCCCGACAAAAACGGAAAACTTTAATATAATATCATATTCAGCAGCAAAGTGCAATTCTTTGGACTGCTGATGGGGAAGCATGAAATGATTATTCCGCATAATGTGATTGCTTTTCACGTTTTAAGGCTTTTTTTGCATATTATGTGTATAATAACAAGCATAGATGAAGTACAGGCAGGTGGACTAAATGCTCTATCAGGATCAGGACAACAGGATCGGTGAAAATTTGCGGAGACTGCGTGAAGGCTGCGGCTTTTCGCAAAAGCAGGTTGCCGATGCAGTCCATATTGACAGGTCTACCTATACAAACTATGAATTGGGCAAAATCTGTCCGCCGCTGAACATGGTTTATCGCCTTGCAAATGCGTTCCATGTGGATTATACGCAAATTTTAGAAGGAGATTCCGGTCGGACGGCTCCTTTAGGAGACGGTGGAACCCTTTTGCAGCAGTATCCGCGCAGCACCTATGAGCTGACGGCGCGAGAGCAGCAGCTGGTGCTGCATTACCGCATGATGACGGCGGAAGACCAGCAGCGGCTTTATGACCAGCTGCGTGCGCTGGCTCATAAAAAGCGTTCGCACGACTGACCGGCGAAGAAAGACGGTTTTAGACAAAGAAAGAGCCAGCCTGTTTACACCGAACCCCGGTGGCACAGTCTGGCTTTTATCATTTACTTATGCGTGGGGGCCTGCCGCAACAACGTCCGCAGGCATATGGGTGTATTTTTTGAAGTTCTCCACAAAAGAAGCGGCAAGGTGCTTTGCGGTTGCCTCATATTTTTCGGGATCGCTCCAGGTGTTGGCCGGAATCAGCAGCTCAGAAGGAACCCCGGGGCAGCTGGTGGGCACCGCAAGACCAAAGTACGGATCGGTTGCGAAGTCAGCGCCGGCAAGCTCTCCGCTCAGCGCGGCGGTCACCATTGCGCGCGTATAAGCCAGCTTCATACGTTTGCCGGTGCCGTTCCACCCGGTGTTTACCAGATAAACATTGGCGCCTGACTTCTCGATTTTTTCGGCAAGCATCCCGGCGTAAATGGAAGGATCCAACGGAAGGAAGGGCTCTCCAAAGCAAGTGGAAAAAGTCGGGACCGGTTCCTTGACGCCAATTTCGGTTCCGGCCAGCTTGGAGGTAAAGCCGGAAACAAAGTAATACATCGCCTGCTGTTTATTCAGCTTTGCAATCGGCGGCAAAACGCCGTAGGCGTCCGCCGTCAGGAAAATGACCGTTTTTGGAACGCTGGGAGACATTCCGGAAAGCTCTGCGTTCGGAATATACTCCACAGGATACCCGACGCGGCTGTTGACCGCCAGCGAATCATCGTCAAAATCAAGCTCACGCGTTTGAGGATCCATTACGACATTTTCCACCAACGCACCGAATTTGATGGCATTATAAATATCGGGCTCGCCTTCCGGTGAGAGGTTGATGCATTTTGCATAGCAGCCGCCCTCAAAATTAAAAACGGAATCGTCTGCCCAGCCGTGCTCATCGTCGCCGATCAGCTTGCGGTTCGGGTCGGCGGAAAGAGTAGTCTTGCCCGTGCCGGAAAGCCCGAAGAAGACCGCAGAATCGCCGTCTGCGCCAATATTGGCAGAGCAGTGCATGGGGAAGACGCCGCTTTTGGGAAGAATATAATTCATGACCGAAAATACAGATTTTTTGATTTCACCCGCGTACTGTGTGCCGGCGATCAGCACCAGATGCTTTTCGTAGTCAATGAGGATGGCTGCTTCGCTGTGGGTGTGGTCACGTTCCGGAGAGCAGCGGAAGCCCGGTGCGGCAATGATCGTATAATCCTCGTGAAAGGCGGTAAGCTGCTCCGCGGTTGGGCGGCGCAGAAGTTGATGAATGAACAGGTTCTGCGAAGCAAGCTCGTTGACGATGCGGAAGGATTTTGTGTATTTAGGATCGGCGCCCGCAAAGCCGTCGAAGACAAAAATTTCACGGTTCTGAAGGTATGCGGTCACTCGGGCGAACAGCGCGTCAAAGACCTCCTGTGAAATCGGTTTGTTTACCTTGCCCCAGGCAATTTCATTATGAACTCCGGCAGAATCGACAATGAATTTGTCGTTTGCGGAACGACCGGTGTATTTGCCGGTTTTGACGACCAACGCGCCGGTGCTGCTCAAGGAGCCTTCGCCGCGGCGAAGAGCCGCTTCTGTCAGCTGAGCCGGCGTCAGGTTTCGGTAAACTGCGCCCGGGTTCAGAATTCCGAGTTTTTCAAGACCATAGGTTTCCATGAAAAGAGTCCTCCTTTACGAAGCATAATCCTTCTATTGTGTCAGGCGTCTGCCTGAGAACAATCAATTTTCAGACTGCAGCCGTACCTGAACGGTGAAGGTGCGCGCCGCAGTTTCCTCGCTTTTGGGACGGTAGACGGTGATATCGACGGTTTGCCCGGGAGAATATTCATCCAGAAGAGCGAAAAAGCCGGTCACAGTCTTCACCGGTGCTCCGTCAATTGCGGTGATAATGTCATTTTCCCGCACATCGACGCCGGCGAAAACACTGTTCTCCGCAAGATAGGTAATCTGCATGCCGGGTTGGACCTGATAAAGGGATGCGTCCAGCTCGCTTACTGCCGAAAAGCGGATGCCGAGGCGAACGCGATCGGTCACGCGGCCGTACCGAAGTAGCTTGTTGATGATGGTTTTTGCCTGCGCCGTCGGAATAGCAAAGCCCATTCCTTCATAATCGCTGGCGGAAACCTTTGCGGAATTGGTTCCGATCACCTGGCCGTAAGCATTTACCAATGCTCCGCCGAAATTCCCGGGGTTGATGGCTGCATCGGTCTGCAGCAGCGGCAGAGAATTGATGTCCAGCGAAAGGAATCGGTTGGTGGCCGAAAGAATTCCCTTGGTGACGGAATTGGCGTAAGCCACGCCGCCCGGGTTGCCGAACGCGAGAACCGTATCACCGACCTCGCATAAATCGGAGTCCCCGAATTCTGCGGCGGAGAGGACGGCGCCGTTCGTTTCGGCTTTCAGCACTGCAAGGTCGGTGCGGGTGTCGTAGCCGACCACCGATGCGTGCAGCTCTTCACCGCTGAGGAGAACAATGCGAATATAAATGTCGCTGCGGTTGTCAATGACATGCGCGTTCGTCAGCAGGTAACCGTCGGAGGTCATGATAATACCGGAGCCTTCGCTGATGCCGACCGGCTCTCCGCCGTTCAGCAGGGACGCCGGCTCGTATACCATAACGGCAACAATGGATGCGCGTACCTTTTTGACGTTTTCCCGGTTGGAAAGCTCCTCCCCCTGCGGGAGAGGGGAAAGCGTAAATTCCGGAACATCGGTATTTTCCACGGCGGAAGAGACGCCGCCGTGGTCCTGAGAGGCCGCGCCGGAAGAAACGGACGATCCGCCGGAAGCGAAGGGAAGGGACGGGGCTCCGGGCCGCGCGGCGGGAGGAACCGTCGAAACGGCGATCAGGGAGCCAAACGCAACCGTCACGGCAGCGGCAACAGACGCAAGAAACATCCGAAACGCTGTGGAGTGCGGTGTTTTTGTCCGCGGTGGGGGTGAAGGTTCCCTTTCCGGAGGCGACTGGGGTTCAAACGGATTCCACTCACTCATAAAAAGCCGCCTTTCTTTAAACCTGCTCGGCAGGCACTGCCGGTTCGATCGGCAGGTGAAATTCAAATTCGCAGAATTGGCCCTCTACGCTGTTCAGCGTAATTTCGCCGCCGTGCATCTGAATAATGGTGCGTACCAGATAAAGCCCAAGCCCCATGCCGTTTTTGTCATGACTGCGGGACTTGTCGGTTTTATAAAAGCGGCCGAAAACCAGCGACTGCTCTTCGGGAGCAATTCCCGCGCCGGTGTTGCGGATTTTGACGCCGACGTCGTTTTCCGCATGAGAGATCCCGACCGAAATGGTACCGGAGTCGTCGACAAATTTGACGGCGTTTTCTACCAGATTGTAAATCACCTGATGGATCAGATCCGGGTCGCCGTCCACAAAAACGCTTTCGCAGTCCTCAAGCCCTTCGATGTGGATGTGCCGCTGATCGATCAACGATTCAAACGAAATCATGGTATCGACCAATGTGTCGCGAATATCGAACCGGATGCGGTGCGGCTTCATTTTTCCGCTGTCAATACGTGAAAGGTCAAGCATGGAGCGCACCAGACGGGAAAGGCGTTTGACCTCGCTGGAAACGATCTTCAGGTAATAGCTCTGCTTTTCCTGCGGAATGGTCCCGTCCAAAATCCCGTCAATAAACCCGGAAATAGTAGTCATAGGGGTTTTCAGCTCATGAGAAACATTCGCTACAAAGCTGCGGTTCATGTTTTCGCTGGAAGAAAGCGAGGAAGCCATGTTGTTGAAGGCCTCGGCAAGCTCGCCGACCTCGTCTTTGCTGCGGACGCGAACGCGCTGAGAAAAATCTCCTTTGGCGAAGCTGGCCGCCGCAGCGCTCATTTCGCGCAGCGGCAAAACCATCCGGTAGGTCATTGCACCGGAAAAAATAAAGGAGACCGCCGCGGCAAAAATAGCTGAAATAATGCACATCTGAACAATGTCGCGGCGAAAGGCCGTTATCGTTCGTGCGGTGGAGGTGACGAACACCGCGCCGATGGTGGTATTTGTGTCGGTATCCGAATCCGTGTACACCAAAGGAACGCCGACAACGTACTGCTTGTCGGCATAAAGACCGCCCAAATTGGAAATGTCGGTGTAGGTATTTTGCAGTGCCGCCTGAACGACGCCGTCTGGTACCTGCTTGCCCACAAAACCGTTATCCATCAGATCGGAGCTGACAACGATCTCGCCGGTGGTTTTGGCAATAAAGATGTCGGCATCCAGTGTCTGATCCTGCAGCATGAGCATGATCTGCGCATCGCCGGAGATTTGGTAGGTGCTGTCTTCGGATCTGCTGATTTGCCGGGCCGCAGCGTGAGAAGAAAACGTTGCGGTTTTCTCCAGGGCATTCAGCTTGTCCTGAATCCAGTAATTTGACATGGAGACATACATCACGCTGCCCATCACCAGAAAGCTCAGCAGCATGATGCATGAGGTAAGCAGCAGATACTTTTTGAATATCGAATTGCGCATTATTCCTTGACCTCGAATTTATATCCGACACCCCAAACGGTTTTCAGATCCCATTTATCCGAAACGCCGTCCAGCTTTTCGCGCAAGCGCTTTACATGAACGTCAACCGTGCGGCTGTCGCCGTAATAATCAAAACCCCAAACCTCGTCCAACAGCTGGTCGCGCGTAAAAACGCGGTTCGGGTTGCTTGCCAGGTGGTAAATCAGCTCCATTTCTTTGGGCGGCGTGTCCACCTGAACGCCGTTGACCCGCAGTTCATAGTTGGTCAAATTGATGGAAAGCTTGTCGTATTCCACTTTTTTAATTTCGGTGCCATCGTTTTTTCCGCTGCGGCGAAGGACCGCTTTGATGCGCGCCACGACCTCTTTGGCCTCAAAGGGCTTTACAACGTAATCGTCGGCGCCAAGCTCCAACCCCAGAACCTTGTCGAAAACCTCTCCCTTGGCGGTGAGCATAATAATGGGGCATTTGGATTTTTTTCGGATTTCACGGCAGACCTGCCACCCGTCCAGCTCCGGCAGCATAATATCAAGCATGATCAGGTCGGGCGAGCCGGATTCAAAAAGCTCCAGCGCACGTTTGCCGTCGTTGGCAATTTCGACTTCAAAGCCTTCTTTTTCAATGTAAAGACGCAGCAGCTCGCAGATATTTTTGTCATCGTCTACGACCAGAATTTTTCCTGCCTGCATGGTGACCATCCTCCATTTGTGTTGATTTTATGAAAAAATATTTTGTCTTATCTTTATCTTATATCATATTATACTGTTTTAAAAGGCGCAAGTGATGAATATTTTTTTAATACTTTTCAGGCAGGAAGGCCGTATTGTCTGAGCTTTTTTCATTTTTCGGCAAAAGGCAGCCCGCTGAAATAAAAAAAGCAGGAGCTGCCGCAAAGCTGTCTTTGCAGCGGCTCCTGCCGGTTATCATTGTCCTGTCTGTTTTTCCAGGCGTTTGAGCAGCTCGTGAAGCGGGAGCACCAGGACGGCAGAAACAAAATCTCCGATGCCATGCGCCAGATCCCACGGAAGACCGGCGAGGATCCACGTGATCGTTTCCTGAAAATTGAGCCCGAACAGCAGCGCCTGCGCAGGAGCGTAAAGCACGCCGAAGGAAAGCCCGTGCAGTCCGCAAAGCACCATGTACAGCGGGACCTGAGCCTTGCGCGGCAACCGGAGCCTGCCGGCCAGCATCATCACGCCCCAAAGAGGAAGCCAGACGTAAAGGTACGGCAGCCACCAAAGAGCAAACCCGTAAAACACGCCGTCCAGCAGAATAAAGATATAAAGAGGGATCAGTGCCCGCGCACGATAGGTCAGTGTAAACGTCGCGATGAACATGGCCAGCAGGTGAATGTTCGGCAGCATCTGCAGGGCGAAGGTCGTTAAAAACATCATTGCGCCCAGTACGGCAAAGAGAACCAGATCCCGAACGGAAAGCTTATTCCTTTGTGTAGACAAACGCATATGTTTTTCCCTGCTCAATATTGGTGGAATCAACACCGGCTGAGGCATAATTACCGTCAATATAAAATGCCCAGTAAGCCTTGTCGGTATTATAGTCGGCGGTCAATCCGTCAACCTCCGTGACCATCAGTCCGTATTGGGAGCTGCTTCCGCTGATCAGCTTAAGAGAAAGCAGTGCTTTGCCGACCGTTTTCTCGTCGGTGTAAACGTTCCAGCGTGTTACGTTTTGGTCGTTGTCCGTTACCTCAAACACAAAAACGGTGCTGCCTTCTCCGATATCCGTCGCATCCGATGCGGAAGAGGAGAGCGCAGCGGATCCGGAAGAAGCTGCCTGCGACGAGGTGTTGCCGGCTGCACTGCCGCAGCCGGTAAATATGACCGCGATCATAATCAGGGTAATCAGCAGGGAAAGCGTTTTTTTCATATTGCATTAGCCTTTCTGTCAATTTTGTTTGAAAATTAAGCAGCCACAGCGTTCCGCCGCTGCCGCGGCCGGACAAAGCGATGTGCTTTTCTCCCGGTTTTCAGTGACCGCTTACACACAGCGGCGATAATGCAAAATTATAGCACGCTTTTCGAAGCATTGCAACACACGCGGAACGGCGGAAGGGGATCGTGTAAATGGGAAATGAATTGCTTTGGAACGACAAGTTTGATATAATTTGAATCAGAAACGAATCGTTCGGAAAAGCAAATGAACAAGCAGGATTCTATTTCGTTATTCAACAGTATATATCCGGATTTTTTTGAACGGGAGGGGATATGCAATCTGGCGGAGGAATTGATTTTTGAGGAGATGATTCTTCCGTTGAGCAGATTTGACGCAAACAGATACGGGAAGAGGCTGAAAAGCGGCGTTTCCTTTGGATTTTACGAAGGAGACCCGGAGAATATTGAAAAAGCAGTGGAGAAGGTCGATCCGGCTTGGGTACCATATTTCAACGGAAAAAACAGAATTTATTGCGGTTATGCGGACGGTAAAATTGCAAGCTTCTGTCTGGTGGAGCATCTTGGAACGTATTGTGTCGGCGGTGTTCAGGCAAAGATAGGCGCACCCGGATGTGTCGGAACCGTGCCGGAATACAGGCGTTGCACCGTGGTATGCAAGGCTCGGATATGAGAGCATTTTGAAATGGGACAGGACCGGGATATTGTAACGCCAGCGTCTGCTGATAAAATCCCCGGAAAGGATATAAATGAAGAAATGCAGAGATACTAGGTAAGCTTCCCGACGTGCAAAAAGGAGGGTGTCGAATATGAAAAAAAGATATGCGCTTTTAGCGGCGATCCTGATCGCGGCAGCGCTGTGCGCCTGTTCGTCTGCACGGAGCGCAGCGGTGTATTCCGTTGAAAAGGATGGAGTGACATTTACCGTGGATGCCGAAAGGGGCACGGTTTCTGACGGAACAAACATATACCGTTACGTCTATTCCGGTCCAAGCCCGGAATACAGCGTCACCATTACTTATCCAAACGGTTCGACCTATTTCTGGACACAGACCGAATTTGGAGGAAATGGCGGATGGAGCGAGAATTATGACGCCAAACGATATGCGGACGGGCAAATTCTCTGTGAGGTGCTGGAGAGCAAGGCTCCCGAACCGTCTTCTCCAAGGAATATTCTGCTGATTCTTTTGCTGGGCGGAGTCGGCGTATTCGATCTTTGTTTGCCGAAGGCGGCGTGGTATTTGGAATGCGGATGGAAAATCAAAGATGCCGAGCCGTCGGAAGCGGCGCTGTGGGCAAACCGCGCTGCAGGAGTGCTCCTTCTGGGGGCGGCGGTGATTTTGATTTTCGTGTAACGGGAGCAAGCGTGCCGCTGCAGCAGGACGGGTATCGGGGTATCAAAGAGCATGCGGTGGAAGCCACCGGACGACAGCTTCAGGAAGGAATGACAGGTCTATGGAATGGACGGAAAATAAAATTGTACCGGAGCGAGCCATGCTCGTTTCGTTGGATACCGGGGAGTATGACGCCGAGGCATCCCTGAGCGAGCTGACCGAGCTGGCGCGGAGCGCCGGGGCGGAGGTGGCGGCACAGACGATGCAGAAACGCCCGACGCCCGACGCAGGAACCTGTGTCGGAGAAGGAAAGCTGGAAGAGATTCGGGATTTTTGCGCGGCCAATGCGATCGATCTGCTGATTTTTGACCGGGAGCTTGGGCCGATCCAGCAGCGAAACATTGAAAATGCGACCAATGTGCGCGTGATTGACCGTACAACGCTGATACTTGATATTTTTGCGCTGCGCGCACGTTCCAAAGAGGGTGCGCTGCAGGTGGAGCTGGCACAAATGAAATATCAGCTGCCGCGGCTGACCGGCCGGGGAACCGCTCTTTCCCGGTTGGGCGGCGGAATCGGCACACGCGGCCCCGGCGAAAGCAAGCTGGAGACCGACCGAAGGCATATCCGGCGCAGGATCGAGTCTCTGCGCAGCCAGCTGCAGCAGCTGGAGGATCAGCGGGAAAGACTGCGCCGCCGCCGAAAAAAGGACGGAGTGCTCACAGTTGCCCTTGTGGGTTATACAAATGCGGGAAAGTCGACTTTGATGAATGCGCTGACGGATGCGGGCGTTTTGGCAGAAGATAAGCTGTTTGCCACGCTGGACCCGACTGCACGCGCGCTGCGTCTGCCGAACGGCCAGACCGTAATGCTGATTGACACAGTAGGGCTTGTCCGCCGCTTACCGCACCATCTTGTGGAGGCGTTTCGCTCCACGCTGGAGGAGGCGGCGCAGGCCGACGTCATTTTAAACGTGTGCGATGCTTCAAGCGATGAAGCGTCGGTTCACCTTCGGGTAACGAACGAGCTGCTGGCCGAGCTGGGATGTGAAAATCACGCGGTGATCCCTGTGATGAATAAGTGCGACCGTCTGCCGCCGGATTGTGTTGCGGCTTCCGTGGGCGGCGCAGTGCGGATTTCGGCCAAAACGGGGCAGGGCCTGCAGGAGCTTTTGCTTGCGGTGGAACGGGAATTGCCAAAGGTGCGGCGGGTTCGGCTGCGTGTGCCGTTTGACAAAGCGGGGATTCTGGCCACGGTTCGCGCCGAAGCGCAGCTGCTCAGCGAGGAATATACAGCAGACGGTATTTGCGCCGAGGCGCTTGTTGATGCGGTGACAGAGGCGCGGCTGTCGGAGTTTATCAGCGAATAAAGTATTTGTTTCCGCAGAAAATAAACCGGGCGTCCTGAATGCTTGATGCACTCAGGGCGCCCGGTTTGCTGCAGAAAAATTGTTTTTAGAGCGTTTGTTTATTTGGTTGGGGCCGGAGTTTCGGGAGCAGGCAGCCGGGACGGCCGCGAAAAGTATTCTTTGGTCAGCTTTTTGACAACGCCGGAAAGCGCTACTACGCCAATCAGGTTCGGAATTGCCATAAAGCAGTTCGTCAGATCGGCGATAGACCATACGATATCGAGGTTCACAACCGCGCCGACGACAGCCACCGCAATGTATATAACCTGATAAACGCGGATGCTGCGCGTGCCAAAAAGAAATTCAACAGACCGGGCGCCGTAAACGCCCCAGCCCAGAATGGTGGAAAGCGCAAACAGAATAACGGCAAGCGCCATAAAAATGGAAGCGCCCGCGCTGCCAAAAACAGAAGCGACGGCCTGCGTGGTCAGAGCAGCGCCGGAGTCGCTGCCGTACGGGACGGTGACCCCGCTGGTGAGAATAGTCAAAGCGGTCAGCGTGCAGATGACAAAGGTGGCCAGGAAAACTTCAAGAATGCCGAACATACCCTGCCGGACAGGCGAGTCCGTATCCGACGAAGCATGTGCGATCGGGGCGGAGCCAAGACCGGCCTCGTTGGAAAAAATTCCGCGTCCAATGCCCTTTTCCATGACCTTGAGGATCGAGATGCCGGCAAGTCCGCCGCCCATGGCGCGGGGGTCAAATGCACAGCTGAAGATCAGTCGGAATGCCTCGCCGACGCTGCGGTAATTGATCAATACGGCGATCAGGGTGCCGAGAATATAAACAGCGCTCATAAACGGAATCAGTTTTTCCGTTACCTTACCGATACGGGTGATGCCGCCGAACAAAACGAGCGCCACGATCCCTGCGAGCACGATGCCGATCACAAGGTTGATAACGGGCCGATACGCCTCTGCTTGCGGAAGAAAGCTCTGCACGGCGGTGTTGACCGAGGAGGCGATGGTGTTCACCTGTGTCATGTTGCCGGTGCTGAACGCGGCGATACCGCAGAAGGCGGCAAAGGTTTTGGCCAGCCAGTTCCACTTTTTTCCCAATCCGTTGCGGATGTAATACATCGGGCCGCCGACCCAATCGCCGGCGGAATTCTTTTCACGAAAATGTACGGCCAGCGTGATTTCGGAATATTTGGTTGCCATGCCGAACAGCGCCGAGACCCACATCCA